>NZ_JACJPA010000011.1:0-9661 GCF_014695845.1 Trichocoleus sp. FACHB-591 | reverse complement strand
GCGGGTACACAGTCCCACCCTTCCTTATTAGCAATTGTCTCAATCTGCGAAGTCGAGCAGGATGTTTGAAGCAGAATATGAGTACTACTCCGATCTCGCATGAAGTTATCGACGCTCTTTGCACCGCCCCCTTCCTTGCCTTGGACATGCCCCCACGGAAGAACTTCCAGAAGCGTTCCAAAGGCATCACCGAGGCAGACGAACCAGGACCCGGTCGGAAAGGGAGGACAGGGTGCCCTCAGGGCAGTGCAGTCGAGGAGTTTGGCGAGTCCCTTTGCAACGATTTCAGGATGACGCGCACTGAATGAAACATGATGCAACATAAGGAACCTTTTCGCAAGTTGTATTGACGAGCAATTCTGGTAGCTAGCCCTAACCGACCGTCACAGTGCAAGATAGAGCTACAGACGTTCAGTTAGGACGCTGGATTGTCAGCAATGCAAAAATGAGCTTAAGCTTATTGTCCTAATAGAGGTAGCTACAACTACAATTTGCTGAATTTCTGAATGCCGAACTATTAATCAGACTGAACTGGTTCGGGCTATCTGTTAGAGGTAATTAACCCGAATCGATTCTGCCTAATCTCCCAGACATGAGATAGACGAAATCCAGGGTATTGACATGGAACCTAACCTCGATACTTTCGAGAACCAATGGCTCCGTAAACTCCTAAAAAGATAAGCAGTAAGGCTAACGGCCAATTGCTCTTATCAAGTCCCTTCTGAGTAAAAATCCCTACTATAGCTGAAGCGATCAGAAGAATAAGGTTGCTTAAAGCTGACCTCTGATCTTCTGCTTGCTTGACCTCAGCCCATCTCTGCTCGCAAAGTTTCAGCAAAACATCTGTTGAATCTGCCATCTCGTTCTGATCTTGAAGTATAAGTTGGACTCTGAGTTCACTCTGGACTCTACTGCTTCGGGGAAAATTTCTATAAAAACCCCTGTGGAATTTTCTATGATTCGAATTCTACATAGTCCTATTTCAGATCGCCTTCTACCTGTAAAAGAGGGTGTATCGACCCAATTACTTCTGGTATTGCAGAAAGGAAAACAACCAAATTGTGGACAAGTGTACGATCGCGCCACTAGTCCACAATTTAGACATCTTTTTGCAGTGACTCTGGGTTGATAGGGCGATCGCTCGTGCTTGTTCTGAGATGCGATGTTTACCTCAATGAAGATGAATAGGAGCCTTGAGATTTCTTGTCTCCTGCTTTCCCGAGCGCTGAACTGAGGCAGATGCTGGCCTAAGAATGGGTCTGGATAACGGTAGCGTTCACCCGCCGATGTAACCTTTAGACCCTTGCCAACTCCTTCAAGCATCATGCTCCTGTTGATTAGCCCGCATTTTCACAGACAAGCTATACATTCTTAGCAGCAACGATGTAAGAGAAACGACGAATCAAACTACCCATACTTCTCCCATGTCCTATAGGCAGATGCCCATATGGCGCATTAAGGCTAAAGTTCAAATCTTCATACCCCACCCATTGACTACGATTGTTTATCCAACCCACCCGCTGGGCGAACTTATCAATTTTTTCCTGCTCAAAGTCGCTATCTCCCGACTCCCAAGATGACGAGTAGTTGTAATGAGGAGGGGCAGCTATTGCACAACCAACCTCCTGCCAAATTTGGCTTTGGATGCTGAACCCAAAACGCCCAGCACTAAATCTTGTCCAAAGCTCATCTAAGATGAGCAAGTCTGTTGATGATTGCTGCATCAGAAGCGTAGTGGCTTGATCCGCTTCTTTCCATTGGTTACTTTCCAGATAGTTGGACAAAGTTTGATAGTGCTCATCGGGTAATTGCTGCGACATATTGCACGAGTCTCCTCTGGCTTGCCTTTACTATTCAGCTAACTATTGTTGAGCTGTCTGAGGTAAATAAGCAAAACAGTTCCGTATATCTTCACAGGTAGCACAGCTTTCAAAGCTGCCATTGAAAAACTGATGCGCGATCGCGGCTTGACTATTGAGCGATCGCCCCTTCGCCTCCCCACCCACCTCAACTTTTGAATTGGCCCCTTTTAACTTAAACCCCACCTGCACAGCGTTAAAGCTCAAAAAGCCCAATTCAAGCCAATTCAAAAATCCGATCGCCTGCCCCACCAAGCATCCCAGCACCTAGCCTACTCACGAAAACCACCCCGACGAGCACTAACAACGGCACTCCAAGGGATCTTCATGGGACCATAAGGGCACCTTGGGAGTACGACGATCGCATGACTAAGGAGGAAAGACTTGGTAGCGCGATCGCCCCTTTACCTCTTGCACTTCACCAAAGCGATCGCCTCTCTTACACCTCTGCCCCTATCACTAGAAGTAAGCATCTACATTAGACATCCTGCATGAATGGAAAAGGGTGTGCCAGTTCGTAGTTGAGTAAGCCAGCAATCAGGTTTATGCGCAAGCCAAACCGCCTTCTACGATTGCGATACCGACCTGAGAAAATGCGGAAGATCTTGAAACGACAAATCACATGCTCGACTCTCACTCGCAATCGAGCTAAGGCCCGATTATGCTGCTTTTCCTCTTTAGCTAAAGGCTGCTGACGTCGCTTCTTGGTGGGGGTACAAGCCCCAGCATGACGTTTGGCAAATCCTTGGTATCCTCGGTCCGCTAAACACAACTGGGACGAGACAAACGGCAAGCGACTGCGCTTGAGCAACTTGAAGTCATGCGTCCTGCCCGTGTCTACAGCCGTACAAATGATTTGTCCGCTTTCCCACTCCACCACCAACTGCGCTTTTAGCGTGTGGCAGCGCTGCTTGCCACTGTAGTAGCGTCTTTGTTTTTTTGGGGACGTTCAATCTCTACCTCACCGACATCGACCACCATCACCTTCCACTCCCAGCCAGGTTGGTACAACTGACGCTGACTCGGGAGACGAAACTTGCCACTCTTGATCAGCAGGTCTTCCACTTTTTTCACAATGCGTCCGACGGTGGTTTCATGCAATCCCCAACTCACCGCGATGTGAAATTGGCTGCGATACTCTCGCCAGTACGCCAAGGCCACTAGTACCTGGTCTTCGACACTCAGCTTCGCTTGTCCCCCTCGGCGGCCTTGGCGATCTAGGGAGGGACGTACCACCTCGACCATCCCATGGAAAGCGCCACGGCTCACCCCGCACCAGCGCTTGAACTCTCGATTGGATAAATGCTCTAACTCCTGGTACTGCATCGCTGCTTTTGGAACTCATGCTTATTCAAAATTTAGCGTCCTTTTCTTCCCTGCGACCGCCCACTGGTATACCCTTTCCCATTCATGCAGGATGTCTATTGGAAAACCTGACCCAAGTAGAACTAGGCCAGGTTAATAGTCAATCAATACCTATTTCAACAGAAACCGCTCTGTCTTCGATTGCTAAGCCAATGGAGCAGCAGCAAAGATAAAACTGTTGCTGTTTAGGTTGGTGGCTTGCACGCCTGCTAGAGTTGCTAACTCCTTGCCTAATGCACTCACTGATGTATTTGCACCTTGCTGAGTAATGTTCAGGTCACCAATACCAGTTACTCCCGACAGCCCATTAATCACGATCGCATCGACTCCGACCTCGAAATCGGTCACGGTGTTCGCAGTTCTTGGCATGATTTGGTCAGCTACCCAAAACTGATCGCTGCCTTGTCCACCAGTCATTACAACACGACCGCTAGCACCGCCATAGAGAATGTCATCGCCATCGCCACCATCAAGACTAACTGGCGCAACAGTAAATCGGCCTTCACTCTCACCGAACTGGATGAAGTGGTCAAAGCCACTCTTGAATGCACCACCTGCTACCGCAGCAGCGACATCAAAATTTTGTGAAAGGTAATCGCTTTCGTTGTACAACTCACTCGAAGTCCGTCCTTCTGTTTGACCAAACTGAATGAAGTGATCAAAGCCACTCTTGAAGACTCCGCTAGCAACAGCGGCTGCTACATCCGAGTTTTGAGAGAGGTAGAAGCCTTCTCTAAAGAGTAGATTGTCTTCTCGGCCTTCTTTCGCGCCAAACTGGATGAAGTGAGCAAAGCCGCTTGTGAAGGCTCCACCTGACACTGCGGCAGCTACATCGGGATTTTCAGAGAGATATAAGCTATTGCTGAATGACGGGCTGGGATCTCGTCCCTCGGGTCCGCCAAATTGAGTAAAGTGCTGAAAACCGCTCTTGAAGATACCCCTGGCTACTGCATCCGCGATATCAGGGTTATTAGAGAGATAGAAGCTCTCGTCGTACAAGGCGCTAGGGTTACGGCCCTCAAACTGCCCGAATTCTTGGAAGTGAGCAAAACCGCTGCGGAAGACACGTCCAGAGACGGCGGCTGCCACATCAGGATTGTGGAAAAGGTAATAACCCTCATCGAAAATTGCAGCGTTGCCGTTAGAAAGGCGACCTTCACTCTGCCCAAATTGGCTAAAGTGATCGAAGCCACTTTTGAAGACACCTGCGGATACTGCACCTGCAACATCTAAGTACTGAGAGAGATAGAAATTCTCATCAAAGGCTGCAAGCTCTGTACCAGCCTTGCCTAGGAACTGAGCTCGTTGAACGGCATTAAATACCAGAGGAAGGTCGTCTGGTGCAGTCAGGATGTCGTTACCATCCATATTTTCTGGCACGTTATTAACGTTAATCGCCAAGGATTGCTCCAGGAACTCTCCGCCTTGGTCAGTGGTACGCACCCGGATGTTATAGCTCGACTTAGCTTCATAATTGGGAGAAACATTTAGCTGCAACTCGTTGCCCACAATGGAGAAGGTGCTATTGTCTGCATCTCCGTTGCCTGTCGCTAGGGAGTAGGTGAAGCTGTTGCCTGTATCAGGGTCAGTGCTGATGAAGGTGCCAACCACGCTATTGGCTGCAACATTCTCATCGACGCTGCTAGCACTGAGGTTGGAAGCGGTGGGTGCTTCATTGAGGTCGTTGACGTTGACCGTCAGTTCTTTGTCGTAGGACAGCCCGCCTTGGTCAGTGGTACGCACCCGAATGTTGTAGCTCGACTGACTCTCGAAGTTGGGGGAGCTGTTGAGGCGCAACTCGTTGCCCACAATGCTGAAGGCGCTGTTGCCCGTATCTCCTGTGCCTGGAACGAGTGAGTAGGTGAAGCTGTTGCCTGTATCAGGATCAGTGCTGGTGAAGGTGCCAACCACACTATTGGCTACGACATTCTCATCGATGCTGCTAGCACTGAGGTTGGAAGCGGTGGGTGCTTCATTGAGGTCATTGACGCTGACCGTTAGTTCCTTGTCATAGGACAGCCCCCCTTGGTCAGTGGTGCGTACCCGAATGTTGTAGCTCGACTGGCTCTCGAAGTTGGGAGAGTTGTTAAGGCGCAACTCGTTGCCCACAATGCTGAAGGCACTGTTGCCCGTATCTCCTGTGCCTGGAACGAGTGAGTAGGTGAAGCTGTTGCCTGTGTCAGGGTCAGTGCTGGTGAAGGTGCCAACCACACTATTGGCTACGACATTCTCATCGATGCTGCTAGCACTGAGGTTGAGAGCAGTGGGGGCTTCTTTGAGGTCGTTGACGTTAACCGTCAGCTGCCTTTCATAGATCAGCCCGTCTTGATCGGTTGAGCGTACCCGAATACTGTAGCTTGGCTTGCTCTCAAAGTCGGGGGAAAAGTTAATTTTCAGTTGGCCGTCGGCAATGGTGAAGGCACTATTATCGGTATCGCCGCTTCCTGTTACTAAAGTGTAGGAAAATGTACTACCTCCCTCAAAGTCAAGGGTGCTGAAGGTACCAACAACGGTGTCAGGTGCAACATTTTCATTAATTCTTTTGGTGCTGAGTCCGAGGAGTTCACTCTCATCCAAGCTAGTGTAATACTCAAATGTTGCCGAGCCTCCAGCAAGTAAGGTACCACCATCAAAGGTGATAAACATGCCAACATCCGCAGTGCTTTTGTAGCCTGTTGACTGAGGACTGTCATAAGCGGCTGGAGCATACAGAGACGGAGGAGTTAACCCAGAAGTTGAGAAGCCTCCTCTTGCTCGAGGATCGCGGCTAAAGAAAGAAATGGGCGCGTTAGAGCCGCCGCTCAAAGCTGAGTAAGCTCCTCCAGGCGATTCGACCGCCTGGACTGCCGTATATCCCTCAGATGCCACTGTCCCGATTACCTCATTGGAGGTGGCAGTAGATCCGCCAACATCGCTCGTGTTATCCGGGTCGAACGAGCGCATGAAACGAACGGAATCTAGCGTTGATCCACCAATGTTTGTTAGCGTGACAGTATTCTTGAAAAATTTATTGTCAACCTCAAAAGAGATGTTTTGAGTAATCTGAAGGTTGCCGCCTAAAATTCCAACAACCTGAGCAGAGAGACTAGTCCCAGACGAGGTGTTTGTAATTCCTGTAATGGTAATGGTGTCACTGCCCGCCTGTGCTGCTACTCCAGTTGTAGCAACACCTCCAATTTTATAACCCGCAACAAAGCGCTCTTCTGGTGTCCCTGGAAGGAAGTAATCGATCCGAAGATCAGCGCCAGTACCAAACCCATCGGTATCGCTAAGCATACCAATGCCAGCCCCAGACCTCCGGGCGAAGAAGCCAGTTGGAATGGTGTCCCCTCCAAAAGAGCCGTCGTTATCGATGCCAAGTTGGATATAGTTGCCGCCGAGATAGACTTCAGGGGCGGCTCCAGTACCTACTGTGGTACTTCTGGGCCCGGGTAGCTCAAAGGTGCCAACGTAAGTGTTCAGGGTAGTTTCGTCGAATGCTAGAGCTGCTTGAAGTGATTGGGTTGTCTTAGCAACGACGTTTAACAGCCAGCTACCCCCTTCTCTCTCGCTGCCTACGCGCGTCTTAGAAGCTGCAACTGCTGCACCTGTTAAGTGTGCCAATCGCTCGACAAACTGGTTGCCTTGCGCTCCAGCTGCCACATTACAGCCATAGAGCAGAATCCCTGCATCGGCGCTCAACGATTGCCGCCATTGCCCAACATTCGACTTTGCCAGGTCGTCTACTCCGATGCTTGATTTCCCGATGAGTATATGCCCTGGCGCACCGTGAGAAACAATATGAACAGCACGAATATTCTGCCGCTGTTTCAATACACTGCTAATTTGTTCAATCCCATCCTCTTCAGGATGCAAGACAAATACTTCTGCACCCGGAATTACTCCATCGACCAGTTGGGAGTAGTTTGCAACTCCGGAGTCAATAATGACAAGAATGTTCTTGCTGGAAGACTGGAGCGAGATGCTGGACTCTTGGAGAGAATTTAGAGTGTTAGCTTGCATATTAGATGTTGAATTCTTTAGGTGATGTCAGTTCGGTGTAAGCAGTGAAATACTGTGTAGGAATAGAGAAAGCAAAGGCTGTGGAACTTCGTTTTACTGAGTTAAAATCTCAATTTCTTCTTGGCTTTGGGTAGTAATTTATACTAAACACACTGGAACAGTATTGTAATGTGGATTCATCAAAGAAATCTCAAGAGAAGCTAAACCTTTGGCTTAGTTTATGAAGTGGGTCTAAAGAGTATTTGGGTTCATACATTTATTGGCAGTTGAGTTAGCAAGTATCTGTTTATACTGCCCAAGCGGATGAAGGATATTGCTACGAGAAATTAGGCCAAATTGCTGAATTATCTAGCCAACAACGCAATCTCAGTGATTTGACCCTCTCGTCGTAAAACTTAGATTTTTCCGCTGTAGCTTCCCATGAAGGTTAATCGTCACGGCAAGGCCAAACTCCTCACATCCAACGAAGTAACCCAACTACTCGAGTAGGGCTAACTAATGCAGGGGATAGAGCTTTGCATCTATAGGCCTAGTGGTGCGCGATCGCCTGAATCAGAAGTCGAGCTGACTGCCTTGCGTCTGCAACGGGATGATGCACGGTCAATTCATTAGGGAGTCAATCATACTTCGCTAATGGGTCCATCCCTGCCAGCAATAAAGCTGTTGCAATTTCATTAAGTAAACATGGGCAATTCCACGCACGATGCTCTGGACTATCATCAACGCAAGCAGTCAAGAATCTTGCTTCAATAGACCAGCCACAATCGGCCCAAAGCGTAGCTTCTTTCGGCTTCCATGCCATCCATGTGGCCCAAAACTTCTGTCGCACCTTAAACACGCTAGAGCAGTTGGGCTGTGGAAGATGTGGATAGACATTCTCTTCAATCCATTGGCGATCGCTGTCTGCGCGAGAATTCCCACGAAAAAAGCAGGGCCGAAACCCTGCTCTGTGGCTGTGTGTAGTTGACTATTTGGCTTTAGTTTTCGATATTTTTCCCAGCGGCTTCTTAGAGCATTCGCTATTTGCTGCTTGCCTTCTGGTGTGGCACAGCGCTTCTTCATGGATTCCTTCCGCTGCGTAATAGTAATTCATGAATACAACAGCTTACGCCTCTACAAAATACCTGACTCTAGTTGCTCTAAATATATGAAGTCAGGAGACTTTACTCCAGCATCAGCTCTTATTCTCACAAGTTCAGGAGATTCAAAAAATCGCTTGGCATCCTCTATTGATGTCCAGGATGAGAAATGCACCACTTTGTTAGGATTACTTTCATACTTCAAGACCTGATACGCTCTCTCTCCAGCTTCCCTTCTGATATCGGAGGCATCATCGAAAATCTTCTTCCATGACTCATAGTCTTCAACTTCATGAATAATCAACACATATTGCATGTTTTTTCTAACTTCTAGTATTTTGATTGACTGAATAAATGCTTCGGCCTGCGTTAGCTGATTGGACTCAGAAAGTGTTTGTAAATAGGAGTAATCTGGGGCTCATTGTAATATCCCGTATCGCTCCGCTACCAAAGCAACGATCACTACAACGACAGTGAGCTTAAAAGCGTTACGAGTGGTTGGTGCAATCCGAGCTTCTTCCTGATCCTCCTCTGTCTTGGCCTGGGTGAAGCGTCGGTTTTGGATAGCAAAGTAGAGTACCTGAGAGCCTGTTAGCAGTCCTAAGGGGATGAGTGCCCAACGGCTTGCGAATGCCAATCCCACCCCGCTGAGTAGGGTCAAAATCCCCCCAATGAAAATAAAGCGACTTACTAAGCGATCCTCCTTTTCCTGCGTAATGGCTTCCAGGGCAGTGTCCAGAAAATGGGCTTGTCGCGCCTTTTGCATCGTTAAAGCGCCACCGAGTACCCAGAAGACTCCAAAGCAGCGTAGCAGCCATTCCAGAGACAGTGCGATCGCATCCATCATAAATCTCCTTCCCAGATAATTTCGTATTCCTGACTCAGCTCCGAACGAACTCTTGCTAATAGCTCTTTCACCGCAGTTTGAAAGCGATCGCTTTCTTCCGGTTGCCACGGGGTAGGGCCAAGGGGATCGCTCCAGTCCAAGGCTGTATCATGCCATCTACCGAGCGATCGCAATTGTTCAGAGATGTCAGCGTTGAGTCCTAATTCTTCAGGTTCAATCGGACCTACGTCAAATTTATTCCGTGCCACATCATTACCGCACCAAAACGGTGAATCACAGCCCCAGTCATAAAAAAATCGAATTTGGCAATTCTGCGTTGATTGATTCACAATGCTTTTACCCTGCAATGGATCATGTAGCGATCGTTCCAGTCTTCTACGCTCTCTTTAACTCCAACAGAACTTACGCAAAAGTCATTTGAACGGACGGATGCTTGAGTTGCTCCTTGAGATACTCAGAGAGCATCCCGTGCTTGATTTGATAGATAGTTCTACCACTTTCGTAGGCAA
>NZ_JACJPA010000109.1:0-121383 GCF_014695845.1 Trichocoleus sp. FACHB-591 | reverse complement strand
GTCAGCCAAGTTCGTCATCGTGTAGTTAATCGGACTGCTTAGTAAGTACTGGCAGTAATCCAGTTTGGTGAAGCTCATGCCTCTAGTTTATGTCTGTCTCTGCGTAAGTCCTGCCAGCTCCTAATTTCCTGGGCATCCAAAGACACTCCATCGCACTTAAACCCAGTCCAAAAGAATAGCACTGAGTCGATGTCTGGATGGTAATTATTTCCTTCCCTACTCTGTCATCCCTTGCAACTTGTACGCTTTGAAACACGTCTAGAATGTCTTTAGAAGAGCCTTGACGTTGCCCAATACAGTCATTTAACACAAATATCTGAACCGAAAATTGGTTTTGGTTAATTACAATGCGCTGGTGAGTGTACACCCTTATTAGGTAAAAACAGAAGAATGCAGCATAAACAAAGCTAATAGAGACAGCAAAGAAACTAAAGCCAATAGAGGCAGGAAAAAAACTAGAACCAAAGACAGCTAACAAAGAAACTAGACTGAAACCTATAAAAATGATTGCGAAATCTTGAGCTTCCGCTCTTGGAGCTTTCCAAAAAGGTTGTTTCTTTGGAGGAATTGCAATCACAAGTTCATGTCTAGACCTCTGAACCTTTACACGAGTCCCTACAGGTGGATGGCTCTTCGAGTTCGCTGTGTGGGTTAGAGTGCTTGAATGGCTCTTCAAGTTCGCTGTGTGGGTTAGAGTGCTTGATTCGAGAGCCTCTAGTGCTTGTTGGGCTTGACTAAAGCGCCGCTTGAGGGATGGTTCTATAAGTTCTTCAATCCAGCTGACTAGCCGAGAACTGGCATTGGTGCGATCGCGGAACTCAATTGTCAGATCAGACTGAGGCAAATCCGCAGGAGCCACGCCAGTTAACAAATGAACCAGAGTTGCGCCTAAGGCGTATAAGTCGGAAGCAGGGACAGTACGACCACCAAACTGCTCCATTGGGGCATAGCCATAGGTGCCCACAACAGTAAATGTTGCCCCCTCCGCTGCGGCTCGGTCTTGCACCGCGCCAAAGTCTACTAAATAAATGTTTTGATCTTCGCCCCAAATTAAGTTGCTGGGCTTGATGTCGCGATGCAGAACCGGGGGATTGAGTTTGTGCAGGTGAATCAGAATTTGTAAAACTGAAACCGCGATTTTACGAACTTCGGTTTCGGCAAATTTTTTGCCTTGCGCTAAGAGATCCTTGAGCGAGTCACCCGGAATGTAGCTCTGGACTAGGCCAAACCAAAGGGTGCGATCGTCAATGGAAAAAGAATCTCGGTACTTGGGGATGCGGGGGTGATTGAGTTGCTTGAGGACTTGGGCTTCGCGTTCAAACAGCTTCAAGTCATCCCACTGCATATCCCCGCCAAAGGTGAGGAGCTTGATAATCACAGGCTCTGGAGGCGCTACTTGTAAATCTTCAGCCAGCCAGGTTTGCCGTCCTGCGTTCTGCCTTAGTTTTTGTTTGAGTTGATAGCGCTTCTGAAGCACTTGGTCTGCTTGCAACATCTAACGGCGACTGTACTTGAGAAATTAGCATTTCCAATCTAGCTGCAGATTTGCTGAGTCCCTGAAATGTGAAGGTTTCGTATTAGCCAGCAGTTAAGGTGGTCTCAAACAGTTGCAGCACTTTCTGCCAAGCGTCTTGAGCGGCCTCTGAGTTGTAGCTCGCTCGCTGATCGCAGAAGAAACCGTGTTCAGCCTCAGGATAGCGGAAGACTTGGTGGGGAATTTGGTGCAACTTGAGAGCGGCTTCGACCTTTTGCACTTGCTCTGGCGGAATGCTGGCATCTTGCTCGCCAAAGAAGGCGTACAGGCTACCTTGAATCTCGCCTGTGCGGCTGACTGTAGGTAAGCTACCCCCTGGGGTCATCGTGGCAATACCAGCTCCGTAGAAAGAAGCGGTGGCTTTGATGTCGGGTAGGGTGGCTGCTAGGTAAGCGACGTGACCACCGAAGCAAAAGCCAATACAACCAATGCGATCGCCTGCTACATTGGGCAAGTTCTTCAGATAGTTAATTGCGGCTTGAATATCCCCCAAAAGCTCACTGGCTTTGGTTTTGTCTTTGTACTCTCTGCCCACTTGAATGTCTTCCGGTGTGTAGCCCGTTTCAAATCCCGGTGCTTGGCGTTGGTACAAAGCAGGGGCGATCGCGACATAGCCTTGTTTCGCAATCCGCTCAGTCACATCTCGAATATGCGAGTTCACGCCAAAAATCTCTTGCAGCACCACAACCCCAGGAACTGTCCCTGCGGCGCTAGGTTGGGCTAAATAAGCTGCGATCTCTAGACCTCCGCTAGAAACCTGAATCTGTTGAGTTTGAATTTCTTGCTCTGCCATATGCCGTTCAAGTTGAGTGAAGTCGCCCTTCAAATTCTAGAGGAAGAAATTTATTTGGCTGAACTCAGCCTAGAAATCTGTGACGATGACAAGCTCATACCATCAGGTGAACCAATATAAGGAAGCGCTGAGGGGCGATCGCAGTTCATACTGGAATGGTTTTGTAAACACTGGCAAGCAAAACACTTTTTTTCTAAAAATTACGAGCTAGGGCTTGATAAGCTTCGATCATCACTAGCTGTAGACCATTAATTCCTGTATCGGGGCCGCTGGAGGCATTGGCATGATCCAATTTCATATTCAACCGGATAGTGAAATTCCGGCGTCTACCCAACTCTTCAATCAAATTCGCTTCGCGATCGCCTCGCGGCAGTTTCCCCCTGGGCATCGTTTGCCGAGTACCCGTCAGCTCGCTATGCAGACTGGATTGCATCGCAACACGATCAGTAAGGTCTATCGCCAACTGGAAGAAGCGGGATTTGTAGAGTCTATTGCTGGCTCTGGCATTTATGTGCGGATTCAAGGAGATGAAGGCTCCTCCAAACAGCGATCGCCCCTGCTAGAGCAATATCCTCAAGCCCACAAGCTGATTCGGCAAAGTTTGGATGAGCTGCTGAAGCAAGGTAGTTCTTTGAATGAAGCGCGAGAACTATTTTTGGCGGAAGTAGATTGGCGGCTGCGGTGTAGCGCTCGCGTCTTAGTCACGGCTCCTACCCAGGATATTGGGGCAGGTGAACTGATGGTGCGCCAACTAGAGCAAGAGCTGCAAATGCCAGTGCAATTGGTGCCAATGGAGGAACTGGAGCGGACGCTGGCTCAAACTCGGTCTGGAACAGTCGTGACTAGTCGCTACTTTATTGGCGAAGCAGAGGCGATCGCAGGCCCTAAATCGGTGCGGGTGATCCCTGTAGATATCTACGACTACGCCCAGGAAATTCAAGTCATTCAGAAGCTCTCGAAGGATAGTTGCCTCGGTTTAATTAGTCTCAGTTCGGGCATTATCCGCGCCGCTGAAGTCATTATTCACAGTTTGCGAGGAGACGATGTACTGGTGATGACTTCGCAACTCGAAGACACGTACAAGCTCAATGCGATCGTGCGGAGTGCCCAAATTATCATCAGTGACCAAGCCAGTTTTTCGATCGTGAAGGCGACAGTTGCGGCAGCGAGAGAGGATATTATTCGGCCTCCTCAAGTCATCTGTTGTGAAAACTACATTAATACCAAATCAATTAACTTACTCAAGCGAGAATTGGGCTTGGAATAGTTCATCTTAAAAATTTGTTGGTATTTCTAGCTTGGGAGGGAAGATATTTTTTAATACCAATCAGGGCGATCGCAGGTTAAATCGCGAAAAGTAACTGCTTATGTAACGCCAAAGTGACTGCTTTGTAACGACATATTGCATCCTTTGTCGAAAGATTGAGAAGTTGTCCAAAAGTTGAACCACGAATTAACTTAAGAATTTAAAGGAATACCTAGAGAGACACCATGAATAACATACAGAAATATCGTTTTATCTGTACTCTGACCTTTGGGGATATTTATGGTCAAATTATTGTTTGGTTGATTGTAATTTTCTTGAGTTTGGCCGCAGCTCTGGCTTTGATGGGAGCAAGCCGTCCCGTTTATGCCTTGGCAACGGTAGGTTTAATTCTGGTGTTGTCGTTGCCATTTTTGCTATTTGCTTTCGTCACTACGCTGTTTAATCACATTGAAGTCACGGCTACAGATGCAGCAACCAAACCAGAAACAGCTCCCAACAACATCCCAGCGCAGAGACCCGCTCAGGCTGCTAGCTAAGCTGCCCTTTTTAGAAACTCTTTAGAAAGTTTGTGTCAGCATCACGCTTCTCAGTAGAGAGGTGTGATGCTTTGTTGTGTCTACCTAGCAGCTCTCAATCAAAGATTTCTAAAGAAGTTCTCACCTGCTGGCTAGGAAACTTTGAGTTGCGTCACCATAGTAGAACAAGCGTTTTCCAGCTGGTTCGAGCATGATTGATCATGATGTGATTATTGTTGGGGGCGGTTTGGCTGGTTGTCGAGCTGCCCTCGAAATTATCCGCACTGACCCTAACCTCAGTGTGGCTTTGGTGGCTAAGACCCATCCCATTCGTTCCCACTCGGTAGCGGCCCAGGGTGGCATTGCTGCTACGCTCAAAAATGTGGATAGCAAGGACACCTGGGAAGCCCACGCCTTCGACACAGTTAAGGGTTCCGACTATCTGGCCGATCAGGATGCGGTAGAAATTCTGACCAAAGAAGCACCAGGGGTAGTGATCGACCTAGAACACATGGGAGTGCTGTTCTCCCGTTTACCCGATGGTCGGATTGCTCAGCGAGCCTTTGGGGGGCATTCTCACAATCGCACTTGCTATGCTGCCGACAAAACGGGTCATGCGATTTTGCATGAACTGGTGACTAATTTGATGCGCTACGGCGTGCACCTTTACGAAGAGTGGTATGTGACTCGCCTGATTTTGGAGGAGGGGCAGGCCAAAGGTGTGGTGATGTACCGCATTGAAGACGGGCAGCTGGAGGTGATGCGGGCCAAAGCGGTGATGTTCGCCACCGGGGGCTATGGCCGCGTCTACAATACCACTTCCAACGATTTTGCCTCTACCGGAGATGGCTTGGCGATGACGGCGATCGCGGGTCTGCCGTTAGAAGATATGGAGTTTGTCCAATTTCACCCCACAGGGCTGTATCCAGTGGGCGTGTTGATTTCAGAAGCAGTCCGAGGAGAAGGCGCTTACCTGATCAACAGTGAAGGGGAGCGGTTTATGGCTACCTATGCGCCAAGCCGCATGGAACTGGCTCCACGGGACATCACTTCACGGGCGATCGCGCGAGAAATTCAAGCAGGGCGAGGCGTTCATCGCGATGGCAGTGCTGGAGGGCCGTTTGTCTATCTCGACCTACGCCATATGGGTCAAGAAAAGATTATGAGTCGCATTCCTTTTTGCTGGGAAGAAGCGCATCGTCTGATTGGCATTGACGCGATCCATGAACCTATGCCTGTGCGGCCTACAATTCACTACTCGATGGGTGGCATTCCCGTCAACACGGAAGGTCAGGTCCGCAGTAGTACTGAGGGGTTGGTTGAGAGTTTCTTTGCCGCAGGGGAAACCGCTTGTGTCTCAGTGCATGGCGCTAACCGCTTAGGCAGTAACTCGCTGCTAGAGTGTGTAGTTTTTGGGCGCAAAACTGGAGCAACGATCGCTCAATATGTGCAAAACCGGAAGCTGCCAGATGTGGAGGAGTCGCGTTACCTGACGGATACCCAAAATCAAATCCAATCTTTGCTTGATCAACCCGGCGAGTACCGCATTAACCAAATTCGAGAAGCCTTTCAAGACTGCATGACCGACTACTGTGGGGTGTTTCGCACCGAGGCTCGCATGCGCGAAGGTCTAGAAAAAGTGCGATCGCTGCAACAACAGTACGGCCAAATTTATTTAGATGACAAAGGCAAACTCTGGAATACCGAAATTCTAGAAGCTCTAGAACTCCGCAGCGTCATGACCGTAGGAGAAATGATCATCACATCAGCCCTGTGGCGGCAAGAAAGCCGAGGCGCACATTCGCGAGAAGATTACCCCGAACGAGATGATGCGAATTTCCTCAAACACACGTTGTCTTACTACTCTCCGGCAGGCGTTGATGTGCGCGATCGCCCTGTGACTATCACAATGTTCCAACCGCAAGAGCGTAAATATTGAGTTTTTGAAACGAGTTTTCTTAAGAACTTCCGACGTAAGGCACTACTGTAGCTAGCGAGTTCAATAATACAATTGTTGAACTTCACTCACAGTTGTGAGTTAACTGTGCGATCGCCAGAGAATGATTAGGTTAGTCTGATATGCAAAACGAAGAATATTTATCCTTATTGCGACAAGGTGTTTCGCAGTGGAACCAGTGGCGAAAAGAACATCCTGAGATTCAGGTAGATTTAAGCAACTTAGACTTAAGAGAAATTAGTTTGGTTCAAGCTAATCTCAGCTTTGCTAATCTCCAAGGCGCAATTCTAGAAGGAGCCAATTTAAGTGGAGCTATTTTACTTAATAGTGACCTGCGACAAGCGGATTGCAAACAAGCTAATCTCAACGGTAGCAATCTAGTAAGTGCCAATGCTCAGGGCGCTATTTTTACACAGGCAAAATTTATGGGGGGAACCCTAGTAGACGCAGATTTCACAGGAGCTAGCCTGGAAGAAACCGATTTTAGCGGCGCTGATCTCTCTGGTGCAATTCTGAAGTCTGCTAACTTAAACAAAGCTACTCTTTGTGAAGCTAAATTGCTCAGAACAAATTTAGTGAAGGCTTGTTTAACTAAAACAGATTTTAGCTTGACCGACTTAAGAGAAGCTGATCTTAGAGGTGCTGCTGTCAGTCAAGCTGACTTTAGTGATGCCAATTGTCACGGAGCCGATCTGAGTGAAGTTGATTTGAGTTCTGCTAACTTTAGCCGAGCAATTTTGCCAGATCCAACCTGCCATCTCTAAGCCCCAAACTTAATATCCGCGATCGCTCGTCTGATTGGTTCAATCTTAGGATGCTTGGTAGTACTTAATCATTGATAAGCAATTACGCTGCTCATCAGTACGAACATAGCTAATTTGATCGGCAATCCGAGCGATTAGCTGTAGCCCTCTACCACTAGAGGCAGTAGGATCAAAGGTTTGCTCGCGACTTTTGAGATTTTGAATTAAGTCAAAAGGTGGACCAAAATCCCAGACATAAATTTCTAGTTGTTGAGGTGTAATAGTTACCTCAATCTCAACAATTGTGTCAGGAGGTAAGTTGCTATGAGCATGCTTGACCGCATTGGTAAATCCTTCGGCTAAGGCTGTCTGACACTGAATCCAGATTTTCCTAGGAATTGTTGGCTGATGCAACTGCTCGAACCAAAGCAATACTTGATTGAGTTCTGTAAGATTTGTCGTTACCTGAAGGCGATTTTGTGAAGTCACCTGGAACCTAATCTAAATAACTATTACTATAGTGAGCTTAGAAGTTAAATTTCCCTTAAAAATCTCAAGAAAAATTTAACTCATGTAGTCCCACCGTTTCTTGGCTTTGTCCTAATCAAAGGATGATACGGCAAAAATCTCAGAGTGGAAACTCAGGTTCATTATATTTTTGATGTACCAGAGTTGTTGTCAGATTGAAGGTAAATAAAGCTTACCCCACCCCTGATTCCTAAAAGTTGCTTTAGGGAAAACAGGGATGGAATAAAAAGATGCTACTGCATGAAGCTGCGCTAAGGAGAATATCAGCTTCTTCTCCAAATCTAAGCTAGCTGGTAACCTTTTGCTCGAATGCTTCTCGGTTGGGAAAAATCTCAAACAAACTGTCCATACTGGTTAACTGAAGAATCATTTCAATCTGATCAATGATGGAGCAAAGTGCGAGTCTACCCCCTGCTTCTCGCACGGTTTTCAGGATCATGACTAAAGCCCCTAACCCAGAACTGTCCATAAAGGTAGCTTTTTCACAGTCAATTAAAATTGTTTTCGCACCAGAGGCGATCGCATCACTCACATCTCGCCGAAGCTGATTGCCACTAATGCTATCAATTGATCCAGAAGCTTGAATTACTGTAACTTGAGAGGCCATGATCATCTATCCATTCACGAATCTAGGTTTAAGTGATATTGCTCTCACTGCTCGAAAGTAGTTAAAGCAATGCTTTAGTGCTTATTCAGGCTGCCAAACGGCTGCACGAATAATGACGAGTAACAGCGCTAGGTTATAAACTGACCACGCTGCGTTAATTAGGTGAACCGCAGGGTCCTCTAATGTGCCTGCCACTAAGCGGTACAGACTCCAAACTATACCAAGTATGGTCAGTACAAAAACAGTTAATTGCGGAATAACAAGTCCTAAATAAATGCCTGCTTGCCGCTGTTTAGGAGTGACTTGAAATCTAATCGGACGGTTGGTGAAGACGCTAACCACCGCTTGAATAAACAATGGAAAGAGAGCGATCGCGTACTGTTCAGACCGCCAAATTTCTCTAGCGGGCACGCCCCAACCCGCCACCATAAAGGTGAGGCGATTCAAAATAAATGCTGGGAAAAAGTGTATAGCGAAATCAGGGCCAAAGGATGTCACCGGAATAATGCCTGTGAAAAAGTAGATGATTGGGCAGGCAATAAATATTACAGTCGCAAAACCTGATAGATAGCTATACATGGTTTGGAAATACTGCAATCGCTGCCAGAATGTCAGCCCTGGCTTCGTGAAAGGATTTTCCCGAACCATAACTTGCATGGTTCCTTGAGCCCAACGCAATCGTTGTTTTAACGTGGAACTTAGGTCATCAGGTGCTAATCCTTCTGCCAAAACTTCGTTATGGTAGATCGACTTCCAGCCATTGGCATGCAAGCGCATTGCCGTATTCATGTCCTCGGTGATGCTGTTGCTAGACATACCACCGACCAAGTCGAAATCGCTTAACTGGCGCTCATTTTTGCTGTACTCGTTGAAGAAATGCCGCAGGCCTACATTTACCAGCGCTTCGCGTCGGAGGATGGCATTAGTGCCTGTGTAGAAGGCAGAGTTGAGGCCATCTTTACCTTGCTGGATGGGGCCATAAAATAGATTGGCCCGATGTCCGAAGGGGTCACCTGGCGGGATGTTGTAGAAATCCTGAGGCGTTTGAACGAAGGCAATGCGGTTACTGTCGTAACGGCCTGTAGCTACGTTGTAAGTGTAGAAGTAGGAGAGTACCCGCTTCAGGAAATGGGGTTTGGGAATGTGGTCTGCATCTAAGGTAAGAATGAACTCCCCGGCAGTGCCACCCGCAAAAATAGCGTAGTTAATGTTACCCGCTTTGGCGTAGTGGGGTTTTCCAGCAGGCTTTGGCCGAGCAATGTAATGGCACCGTAGGACTTCGCTCAGTTCTAGTTCTTTGTGATGCAGCGATTGCTCGGTTTGTTTTTCTTCGGCGGACAGGCGATCGCGCAGGCTGGAATGTCCTGGATTCAGCATCAGCGCTAGCTTCTGAAGACTTTGTAACCACCCAAATACTAGGTTGCCCTGATTAATGGTAGATGGATCTTCGAGGAAGGCTTCGGCGGCTTGCGTGTCGGGTTCTAGTTGTTTCAGTTCTTCTAGGCGAGTAGCTAGCTGGACTCGCTCACGACTGAGGCGGGCAACTTCTTCTTGAAGTTGAGGTAGCTGTAAATCTTCTAGAGCCAGACGTTCAGCCATCGCTCGGATCTCTGAAGAGTTGCCATCATCCAGAATGTAAACCCGCAACTTAGTAACGGGATAGTCCATTGCCAGGGCAGCACGAGTAGTTCGCTCTACAATGTCTACCGATTCGTTGTAGCAGGTGACAAACACATCTAGGGTGGGCCAACTAGATGCAGGCATCGCCGGAGTCAACTGATCGAGTGACTTCACCTGACGGCTCAGGGGCCGCCAAAGCCCGATCGTAAACATGAGTCCGCCGATGTAACTATATATCTCCGCGAGTAGCAGTGGAATCGACAGCCACAGCACATCGAAATTGATCGAGTTGTTGACCCGCCAATACAAGTACCAGGCTCCTAAAATCAGATTGATTTCAGCCAAGTACCGAAACAGAAGGGTTCTCTGCTTTAAGCGAGAACGGGTGTTACCAGAAAAATTGGGACTGCCTTCAACGATAGAGATGGGGCTGATCATACGAAACGACTTAGAGATTCCAGGGATGAATGACACCACAGATGAGGCGAGGAAATCGCAGAGCTAGAGATTGGGTTGGCGAGACTGAACCGCAGTATTGTTTGGCGCTGATGCCCAATAGGTTCCAGCTCTATCCCTCACCAGTTGGATTGCTTGCGTCGCTCTCTCAGGTAGCCCTCGCCCGGAGTCTCCTGCCGCGATCGCCTCCCACCAAGGAGATTTCGCTGATTGAGTGGGACGAATGAGCGGTTGTTGTTTGGTACTGACGTAGAGCAATGATTGCAAAATCAAGCTATTGGTACCACTGCTAAAGGCCGCGATCGTCGGTTTCCCGGTTTGCTCATAAAACCCTTCGTAGTAGCCCAGCAGCGGACTATATAAGTCTGTGACTTGCTCCCCTAGCTGACGAGCGTACTTGTTTTCTGGCAGCAAGGCGCGGAACGCAAAGGCGATCGCGGTGCTAACAATCCGCAACTCTGGAATGGCTGAACCATCATCTGCCAGTGTGGCCCAAGGCTGCTGTTTGCCCACGAGCGTACTATGAACAATGTAGGGTTTGCGGTTGATCAAGGTGGTTCCCGCTGCGGTGAAGGTGCCAGTCCGACGATAGCGTTCGGCTTGGGCTTGCAGCATGGGTTGCACCAGTTCCTTCATTTGCGGATCTAGGCCAAACTCCAAGGCATACAACACGAAGGGATCGGCAACAGTGTAAGCAGGTCTTTCTGTTTTGTTGCCAGCTTGCAACCGCTGTGTAGGCACTGGAGCACCATCTACTGTAGCGGTTTCGTATCGACCTCCAACTGCTGAGCGATCGACCTCAAAGCCCCACAACTGAAAGCCGCGAGCTGCATATTCTTCATATCCCAGATAGTTAACGGGCTTGATTCGGGTTAACCAACGTGCAGCTCTCTGGGGTTGCTGATCTCGTGTGGTGATGGCACTAAATATCTTGCCATCTCGAATTACGCGCAGAAATGACCAATCTAGAACGGTTTGATCGACCGCCTCTGTATATTCGGGATGATAACTTTTTAGGTTGTGTAGAGCTGCTAGAAGTCGTCCTACATCGGTTCCAGACCAACCATTGCCCTCTGTGATCGGGTTGCCACCATAATCTACAGGTTGCAAGGTTTTTGTGTCGTAGCCTCGATAAGGAAGTTCTCCGCCAAAGAGTGAGACCTGCCTTAATGCGCCTAACAACAGCCGTACCCGCTGGTCGAACTCGGAAGCAGAAACAATATCTAGCGATCGCGCTGCATTCAGAGCTGCCAAATAGTTACCCATGCCCCAGAGGGAAGCAGTTTTGAGGTCACTGCGATCGCTAACTAAGCCTGTATCTGAGTTGTAGTTGGACTTGAAATAATTCCAAGCCGCTTCTGCATAACGACGCTCTGCGACGGTTAGTGGTTTGACCGTTAAAGGAGGCTTGGATAGCCGAGAACCTACACTGCCAATAGCTGCAACCTTAATCGGAGGGGCAACCGCACGAGCAGTTGTAGCTGGAGGAGGAGTTTGAGCTTGAGTCGCCGGTTGCTGTGGGGTAGGTAGAGCAGCAGTTGGCTGTGGAGTGGATGGAGCCGTAGTTGGTTGTGGAGCAGCAGGGCTGGCAGCAGTAGGTGGCCCTGAAGGAGTTGGCGCTGGGGAAGTTGGTGCAGACTGTGCTGCTGTAGCACCACCACGGGGAGAGGCAAACGTTACATTACTGGAACCAATTAACGGACGGTTACCACGAGCTTTGTAATACAGGATTTCTAAAATCAGCCCATTCGTATTGCCCGTCAAAACTTTATTGGGCTGCTTGGTGGTTTCATACAGACCTGCGTAGAAGCCTGCATTCTCTGGATCTTTTAAGGTTTTGACCGCATCAAAGACTTTTTGGGCGTAGGCATTATCGGGATACAGATAACGCCAGCCAAACGCGGCTTTGGTACTGATGTTGCGGAACTGAGGAAAGGCCTCATTCTTTTCGTTGATCGCAGCCCAAGGTACGCCGTTGGAATAGACGGTGTTGTAGATAAAGTAGGGAGCTTGGTCGAGATTATCCTCAGAAACGGCTGTTAGCTGACCTGTAGAGTCATAGCGACGTTTTTGAGCTTCTAGCACCCTAGCCGCATAGTCCCCTAAGACTCCTCCTAGACCAAATTCAATGCCGTCAAGGATATACGATTCACTCACGACATAGTTGTTGGCATTAGAACTTTGATAGTCACGGGTATCGACTGGAATTTGGACGCCATTGACATCAACAAACTTAAAAGGTTCTATCTCCAGAGCTTTAGCGGGCTTCAGATTCCAAAGCTCATAGCCTCTAGCAGCATATTCCTCATACCCTAATCGTCCTTCTTGTACAGGAAGAGTTTTGCCATCTGCTAGGACTGCGGCTCCATACATCTGTTCATCTTTTATGGAGCGAGCCAACTGCCACTTAGACAGAACACCTTTTGTCCAGTCGGCGTATTGAGGATGGCAAGTCCGAATAATGTGCATGGCGGCGAGCAAACGCCCAATGTCAAGGGCAGACCAGCCAATACCCCGTTCTATGGGGTTATTGCCATAGTCTACTAAAGCCCCAGTAGCAGTGTTGTAGACTTTGTTGGGTAAGGTGTCTTCAAATAGTCTTAAGCTAGCGAGCGTCGTCAAGAACTTATTCAGACGGGTATCAAATTCTTTTTGGTCAATCAGATTCAACCAACGAGCCGAATTCAGAGCCGTCAAGTAGTTCCCCATATCCCACAAGGTGCTGGAGGGATAATTGCCGACAGAATTCACCAATCCCGTGGCGGGCTGATAGTTCTTGACGAAGTATTGCCAAGCTGTAGTGGCATATGCTTGCTCTTCTGGCGTTAGAGGCACTGTGATTTCGGCACAAGCCCCACCCGTGGCAACGGGTTGCTGAGCAACTACTGGTTTGGAAAGATAAGCATTGAGCAGGAATTGAAAGCAGACCCCCACTAAAAATAGGGCGATCGCTCGAATCCATTTGGGCTGAAAAGTTCTCCGCATGCTGAAAACCAAATTAGGGACGGATATGATTGCTGTGATTTATGGCGTAGCTTGCACTCCTGCCCATACCGTGAGGGGTTTGCCTACTTTTCGATACAACAAACTCTCTAGTACTACCCCGTTGTTGTTGGCTGTAAGCGCTGCATTCGGTTCATTGAGCAATTCATAAAAGCCGTTGTACCAACCTTTCTCGGCTTTCATGTTGGTGTTGACAAAATCGAATAGTTTCTGGGTGTAGTCGTTGTTGTAGAGGACATGCCAGCCCACTGCCGCTTTGGTGCTAAGGAAGCGGAGATGGTATTGTGATTTCTGCTCAGGGGTAATGGTTGACCAGGGTTCCCCGTTCACAAACAAGGTGCTATAGACAAAGTAGGGAGCGCGATCGAGGTTGTCTTCAGTGACAGCAGTGAGTTTCTTGGTGGTGCGATAACGAGCCGCCTGAGCTTCAAGAACTCGATCTGCAAAAGGCTTTGGTAATGATTGAAAGCCTGTTTCAATACCATCTAGAATGAAAGGCTCACTGAGGACATAGTTGTTGGCTTGGCTATTGGAGTAGTCTCGGCGATCGTAGGGGACTCCTTGCCCGTAGAGGTTAACGTAGGCAACTTTGGATTGATAGTCCAAGGCTTTATCAACTTTCATGCCCCAAAGTTTTAGCCCGAAAGCGGCATAATTTTCATATCCTAAACGGCCTTCCTGATTGACCTGTTCTTTGCCTTTAACTACTGCGGTGCCGTACATATCACCATCTTTGGTGAGTCGGTCAACCTTCCAGTGTTTCCAGACGGCTTCAGTCTGCTCTTGAAACTCAGGATATTTAGCGCCAATGATTTTTAGCCATATAGCCATACGTCCGATGTCTAGGGCCGACCAGCCAATCTCCTGCCGCTTGTCTAACTGCCCATAGCCCACAGGAAGCAGCGTTTTAGCGTTGTAAACCTTGTTGGGTAGTTCGCCTTTGTAGAGAGGCATTGTTGCCAAGGTTTTCAAGCTAACGCTCATTTTGGCGTTAAATTCCGTTTCTGGAACGATCCCAAGTTCCTTAGCACTGACCAATGCCGCTAGGGCTGCGGCTTGGTCCCACATCGTGATTGAAGCAAAACCATCTACCGCATTGACTAGTCCCGTCTTTTCATTCCAGTTGGCCTCAAAATATTTCCAAGCTGTCTGAGCGATCGCCTGTTCTTCGGGAGTCAGGCTACCTGCTCCTGCCCCTGCCGCTACATAAGGCGTTTTGACTGCTTGAAGTTGTTGCTGAGAAACAGGTGTGCCTTGCAAACTCCAGGATTTTGAATCTAGCTTTGCGATCTCTGTAGCTTCAGGTGGCAAACCCGGAGGGAGAGACGGTAACGGTTTGGTAATCGGTTTAGGGGAGGTCACGACTTGTGGCGCTTGCCGAGAGTTACGGGACAGAGTTTCTAATCCAGCGATCGCGATGGCAGCGGTGAGGACTCCACCTACTATTGCTAGTAACGATAATCTTTTAGAAGGAGGTTCAAAATCCATTGAGTCAAGAAGTTCAACTACAAGAATGACGTTTGTTTAAGGAATACAGAGATTAAGGTCGTGTAAGCGTACTATGTAATCTTCAATACTTTTTATACTTGAGGAACCTCCGCTTGGAATATACCCTATAGGAGATTTACTTAGGCTTTTAGGCTGAATCAAGTCAAAATTTGACCCGAAGTTGGCTGACTACTGCATCGCTTTGAGCACCGCTTTCTCTTGTTTCTCGAGTAAAAATATTGCTAACGGTATAGCCAAGATCTATCTCAATAGAGGGTGATAACTCAGCCGTGCAAAGACCTTGATAGCTGTAACCGTTGGTACTGGTATCTTTTAAGCGCTGGCCTCCCAAATTGGCAGTTAACCGACAGGTGAGAAAGTCAAAAGGCTTACCCTGCCACCCTACTTCTCCGTTGTAGACAAGAAAATTTGGGGGTGAGAAGTAGCCGCTCTGCGCTTGCATATCCTTTCTCACATTCCAAGAGAACAAGTTGGCCGCAACATGAAATTGGCCAAATTTTCGTTCTAATCGACTAAAGGACTGTGCCTCACTGTTGCCGTCGTTATAAAGTCCTACCCGGAATGACGAAAAAAGAGTTGTTTTGCGATCGATTTGCCAAAACAAATTAGGCCCAAATCTCCAAGCAGTGATTTGGTTTTCTAACGTTCTGGCATTGGCTTTATAAGGGCCTTGTTCTAAAACTCCCGTTACTGTCAGGGAAGGCGTGAGAGGCACACTGGCTTGAACATCTAGATTGAGGGCCGCAGGCAAACGGTTGAAGAAGTCTACACCCGCTGCCACTTGTAAAGTTGATTTGCCGACCTTGGTCTGCCAGCCAATTTGAATAGGGATATTGGTGATGGTTTCAGTTTCTGGCTCCTCAAACGTGTTGAATCCCGTTTTGACTAGAAGGCGATCACCCTTATTACCCAGTTGAAATTGAGCGGTTGGCTCTATCCACTGATTATGTTGCCCAGATTGATCTTGGTTATCACGAAAATTGATTTGCAGATGTTCTAATTTAAAGGGATTAGGCTCTTGGGCAGCTGTACCTGGTTCTGTCTCCTGTGGTATCTCTAACGGCGCTGGTGCAGGTGGGGGTAGGGCAGGGGGTGGCAGTGGCGGCGGTGGCGGTGGCGGGGGTACTCGTAATTCAGGGTTAAAGTTTTCTGGTCCTGAAGTGGCAATGTAAGTTGTCGTGGCCACGCCAGTTATAGTTTCTGGCTCAACTGCAACAGTGGGGAAGAGCGAGGTGACAGAACTATCTTGCTGCTTGTCAGACTCTGCCAGCGCTTGATTCTCTATCGCAGACATGACTGCCGCTTCAGAACTTAAAGCTTGCGAGTTAGGAAGACCTAAAGATTCAGGCTCTAAAGAGTTGGGCTTTTCTGGGGCGATCGCAGCATTCTCTAAGCTGGTGCTCGGGGTAGGGGATGGCTCTAAAGATAGTGCTGAGGCAGAAGATAGTGCTGAGGCAGATGAGCGATGTGCTGGAAGTGAAGATGCCGTCTGGATGTCTGTTTCTGTAGCGGTATGGGTAGCTATTTCTGAAGTAAATTGCTCTGAGCGCGGCTGTAGCTGGGCCAGAATTGCAGAGGATGGGGGATCTAAGGAGCTAGAGGTTGTAGCGATCGCTTGAACTCCAGTACCTCCTAATATCCAGATGCCTAAACTCCAAAAAGGTAATGAGGGCGATCGCAGATGTCGTGAACTTGGGAAAAACATGGTAATCCTATCCTGCAAACTCACTTGAAAGCTTTCCTCACAGGTTTTCTAGACATCTGCATGACGCGATTGTAATTATGTTATTGAGGACTCTGAGCGTTTGACGCCAAACACATTGGCTGTCTCTAAATTGGTTTCGGTGAGGTCTGCTTCCAGCAAGTTCGCCTCACGCAAATTGGCTCCATCAAAGTTGGCTCGGCGTAGATTAGCTCCGCTCAAATTGGCTTCACTCAAATTTGCTCCTACCAAGTTAGCGGCTGTTAAATTAGCCCCGCTTAAAACTGCACCGCTTAAGTTAGCTCCACTGAAGTCTACCCGAATTAAATCGGCTCCTATCAGCAGCACTGCTCCCTTTAAAGTAGTTTTTTGGAAGTTGGCTTCTGTCAGATTAGCCATGCAGAGATTGGCCCCTGTCCAGTTGGCCTCACTACAATGCGATCGCGTTAAGTTAGCCTGACTAACATTGGCTCCATCCAAATTAGCCCCTACAAGATTGGCCCCTGTAAGGTTGGCTCCTACGAGTTTAGTGACGATCAGATTGGCCTTGGACAAGTCTGTACCCATCAAATTGGCATTGCTGAGGTTAGCCGCCATCAAGTTTGCTCCGCTCAAATTGGCTCCAGCTAAATTCGCACCCGTTAAATTAGCGCCTACCAAATTAATCTGACTAAAATCTCGTTGTCCGGAGTCATATTGTTTCTGGAGCGTCGCAGTATCCATAAATCCTATATTTGGCTGATTAATTGATTACTAACAAACTAGGCTGGTTGAGAAAAGAGTTGCAGCTAAATCCCGCTTCGCTTTCCACGTAGGGGCGATCGCCACTGGTAAAATTTGAAACTCAGTTCTAGCGCTAAGATATCCTCTTTTGTTTCGCCCTCCATTGCTCCTTAAGGCAGGATGTTTTCAAGCTCGAAGGATGATGCATCGTCCTGCTCTTGCTGTAAAGCCTTCAAATTCTTAGTTGTAGGACGGGCTTGGTGCAAAGCTATTTTCCTCTCCGATACCAGTAGTGGTAGCAAATTCAGCAAGAGTTCAGCCATTTGATGGACGCGGAGAGACGACGGTAACCTGGATAACAAAATAGGCCTGCCTCGATCTGCATGCCTGCTCGTTCCTGGTAATTCTTCCTCCTACACTCAATGTCTGATTCAGAGCTAAAGCCGATCATGGCTGATACGGCAACTCCTAATACCTACGTGTTTTCCCGCAAGCAGTGGGTTTATGACCCTAGCGTGGATGCCAAGCGAGATCTCCGCCTAGATTTTCTGCGAGGCTTAGCGATCGCATCAATGGTAATCAATCACTTGGAGAGCCGTTCTTACTTCAACAACATTACTCAGGGTCACATCTACGCCAGTTCTGCGGAAGGATTCGTTTTTCTATCGGGCATGGTTTTGGGTTTGGTGACACGCCAGCGAATTCAAAAAATTGGCTTACCTGAAGCCATGAAAAAGCTATTAGAGCGAGCTTGGACACTATATAAAACTAGCTTTATCCTGATGGCGACCTTAGGGCTGTTGTCAATCTTCTTTCCAGGCTGGACTCGCCCTGCTTTTGAAGCCGCTCCAGGAAGTTGGTGGCAAATTCTCTTAGCTGCTGCCACATTGCATTTAGCTCCTCCAGTAATTGACATCTTGCAGCTCTACGTCTTGTGCCTAGTTGCCTCTCCCGGTATGTTTTGGCTGCTACGCAGAGGACTATGGGCACCACTTCTGGCCATTTCCTGGTCTGTGTGGAGTTTGCAGCAGTTGCATCCTTACGCACTCAGCTTCCATCCGCTCGATCGCGACCATCCTTATTTCTCCTTTGCTTCTTGGCAGATCTTGTATGTGCATGGTTTGGCCGCAGGCTACTACCGAGCGCAGTTGCAGCAACTTTGGGCACGGATCCCTAAACTGCCACTGGTCACAGTTCTAGTCACGATTGTGATTGCGGCGATGGTAGCGGCTCAGTATGACATGCAATTGGGCGTTTGGCCTGCGAATGTCTCCCAGCGGGTGCAGTGGTTGCAGTGGACTGACCGCAGTATCAACGGTCCCATTCGGTTAGTGACTTTATTAGGCTTGTTTCCCTTGCTGTACATGGTGGTCAACACATTTTGGCTACCCCTTAATAAAGCACTAGGCAAACTTTTGATCCCTCTAGGGCAAAACTCCCTTTATGTCTATGTAATGCATGTGCCCCTGACGGTGTTGTGGTTTATGATTCCGGGGCTCACCACAGGGAACGCCCTAGTGACAACCCTGTTACAGGCGATCGCGATCGGATTCTTCTGGTTCCTCATCAAAAAAAAATTTCTGTTCAATGTGGTGCCTCGCTAAACGACCTATCCCTCGCTAGCCTCATTATTAAAAAAGTTGTTATGGAAACCTCCGATCGCCGCTTCAATCTGATTCAGCAGGTTGCTCTGTGCAGTGCTATCTTTTTGGTTGCCTTTGGCGTCCACAAAGCATTAGCCTGGCGCGAAACCTCGGTTTTGCCTGTTCCTGTCACCCGACAGATTCCCCTGAGTGGCGAAGATAAAAACCTGGCTCGCAACGCTTGGCGCTATTTTGAATTAAACCGCTCCCAGACTGGACTCGTTACTTCAGCCGCAGGCTTCCCCGCGACGACGATGTGGGATGTTGCCAATCAGTTAGCAGGGATGGTGGCAGCGCGAGAACTGGGGCTGATTTCTCCGCAAGAATTTGATCCCTGGATGACTCAGGTTCTAACCACCCTTAAAGAATTGCCGCTGTATCGTAACGAGCTACCCAATAAAGCCTACAACGCTACGACTTTGGTGCCGATTGATTACGGACAACCAGAAAAACGGCAGGAGGTTGGGTTTTCGGCAGTAGACCTGGGCAGATTGGCTCGTTGGCTAGACATCGTGGCAGTACGCTATCCCCAACATGCAGCGGCTAGCCAAGCAGTGACCAGTCGTTGGAAGCTGGACCGACTGGTGAATGATGGCCAGATCATGGCAGCAACCACTGCCTCTGGTAAGGAAGTTTGGCAGCCAGAAGGTACATTGGGCTACGAGCAATATGCGGCTTATGGGTTGAGCAAGCTGGGGCTGAAGCCAACTCAAGCTCTAGATGTCAAGACGCAAACTCAACTCGTCGATGTGATGAATGTGGAGGTGACAACCGATCAGCAGGGAGCGCAGCCCAACTGTGTCGTGAGTGAACCTTATGTCTTGGATGGCCTAGAAAGCGGCTTTAAAGCGCTGCCCGTAGAATATGCCGCTCGTTT
Organism: Trichocoleus sp. FACHB-591; assembly: GCF_014695845.1. Lineage (NCBI taxonomy): Bacteria > Bacillati > Cyanobacteriota > Cyanophyceae > Leptolyngbyales > Trichocoleusaceae > Trichocoleus > Trichocoleus sp. FACHB-591. The sequence goes on along the minus strand of NZ_JACJPA010000109.1, from coordinate 101,906 downwards.
ACTCCAAGCTCAACAGCATCGATATCTAGCGACAAATCAACTGACGGCTTGGTCGGAAACAAACCTAGATCAGGCTCCTTGGCAAGTCCATAACTGTGTAGTGGCGAATAGTCGTCCTTGGCAAACCGTGACTCCTGGGGGAGAGGATGCGGCTGCTTTTCGAGGCAGTAGTACCAAGATTGCGATCGCCTGGAATGTCTTGTTCCGTAACCGCTACACCGAGCGAACCTACAAGGGAATGCGCTGGCTGGCTGATCCCCAACAGGGAGTATTCGCTGGCTTCTACGAAGAGAGTCAACAGCCCAACCGAGCGTTGACTCTAAATACTAATGCCATTGTTTTGGAAGCGCTACTTTATAACCAGACATCACAACCTTTAGAGGTTTGGGCTACTAGTTCCGAACCTTCCTCCGCATCATTCAACAGCCCTAGGCTGACTGAAGAATAGAAAAGCTGCATTAGGCGATCGCCCTCCCTATAGTTGTCGTGCCTCTAAGAGCCAGCGTCACCGATACTGGTAATGGGGCAGATAGTTTGGTTCTGCTCTGGCTCAATGATTTACGTGTGGTTGTATGGGTATCGTCTGGGAATTAGATTTTTATTCACGTCCGATTCTGGACGAAAGTGGCAAAAAACTGTGGGAAGTGCTGGTCTGTGAAAGTCCCTTGGAGGCAGGCCAAAAGCCCGCAACCCTCTTTCGCTATGCCCAGTATTGTCCCAGTACCCAGGTAAACTCCCTGTGGTTGCAGGAAGCATTGCAAAACGCGATCGCCCAAGCGCCTCAACCCCCGAATGAGATTCGTTTCTTTCGTCGTCAGATGACGAACATGATCAACAAAGCCTGTGAAGATTTAGGCATTGCTTGTGAAGTCAGCCGCCGCACCTTTGCACTCAATCATTGGTTGCAAGAGCGAGAGCAGATTGTCTACCCCGATCAACCAGGATTCCAACCAGGAGCGAATCCGTCAGTTAGTTACGAAACCACCACTCCGCAACCGTTACCCGATGCGCTAATCGGCCAGCAGTGGGCTTTTGTCACCTTAGAAGCTAGCGCTTTTGCGGAAATGGCAGAGTGGGAAATTGCCTTTACAAGGGCTTTTCCGCTAGAAATTCTGAAACTAGCCCCTGATACCAAAATTCCAGGACTGATCATTTTTTCGCATAGAGCCTTAGCCTTGGCGGGTTGGATGTCTGGTTTAGAGTTGGCCTTCCTTAAAATGGATACCAGCACCACTAAACCAAGATTGTTGCTCGACACAGGCTTAAGCGATCGCTGGATTTTAGCCAATCTCACCACGCCACAACTGCAAGCAGAAGCGCAAGGATTCGAGCAAGCCAAACAAGCCGCGCAGCAAGTGCATTTTGTGGCGGTGCAGTCTGATCCGGAAGCCGAATCTTTTGCGGGATTTTGGTTATTGCAGGAACTAAATCTGGCTTAAATTGGGTTCCAAACTAGCGTAAAGTGATCCCAGGTGGATGAAGTGACGCGATTAATTGAGTCATGTAATCTCCGCCTGCTTCCCCGTTAGCTTCACTCGTCCACAGATTTTATGGGTCTTGACGAACTACAGCCAGAGATGCCAGCAGAACAACTGTTGGAGCTAGCCGCCCGCGCAGGTGCCGAAGCAGCGGAAGTGTTTCAATCGCGATCGCTTTCCCGTCCTGTTTTCTTTGAAGCCAATCGCCTCAAGCAGCTAGAGAGTACTCAGTCTGAAGGTACGGCGTTACGCCTTTGGCAAGATGGCCGTCCTGGGTTAGCCGTAGCCTATGGTCCTGTAGAGCCACAAGCCTTGGTAGACCGAGCCTTGGCGCTCAGCCAACTAAATGAGCCAGAGGCAATCGAGCTAACGACAGGCTCTAAAGTGTTTTACCCAGATGTAGGGGAGGCGATCGCCGTTGAGCAACTCGTGGGTTGGGGTAAGGAAGCGATCGCCTTAGTCCGGGAGGCTTACCCAGAAAGTCTCTGTACCGCTGAGTGGGAGTGCGAAGCTGAGAGCACCCGGTTGCTCAACTCAGAAGGATTGGATTTTAGCTATACCGACACTACCCTAAGTTGCTTTTTGTCGGCTGAGTGGATTCGCGGTGACGATTTTCTTAGCGTCTCAGATGGGCAAATCCAACGTGGCAATTTAGACCCAGTCGCTTTGGCCCAGGAAGTGTTGCAACGCTTGGAGTGGGCCAAAGAAAATGTGCCAACCCCTAGCGGTCGGGTACCAATCCTATTCACCTCCAAAGCCGCCGACATGATTTGGGGCACGGTGCAAGCGGCACTGAGCGGTAAGCAGGTAATTGAGCGGGCCTCTCCTTGGAGCGATCGCTTGGGCGAACAAGTGATTTCCGATGCGCTAACCATTTCTCAGCATCCCAGTCGCGGTCCCTTTAGCTGCCCCTTTGACGATGAAGGCACACCGACTCGGCCTCTGGTTTTCATCCAAGACGGAGTGTTGCAATTGTTCTATACCGATCGCACCAGTGGGCGCTTGCTGGGGAGCGGAACGACAGGCAATGGCTTCCGTCCTGGTTTAGGCAGTTATCCCACACCCGGTTTGTTCAACTTGTTGATTGAACCCAGTGCGATGATGGCTAGCGCGACTGCCAACAAGTCTCTCCTAGATTTAATCGCCAGCCTCGATGAAGGATTGGTGCTCGATCAGATGTTGGGAGGTGGCGCGGGGATTTCTGGGGACTTCTCAGTGAATGTGGATTTAGGCTACCGCGTCAAGCAGGGGCAGATTGTGGGCCGTGTCAAGGACACGATGATTTCTGGCAATGTCTACACAGCCTTGAACCAACTGGTAGATATTGGCAGTGATGCTGACTGGAATGGTGCTTGCTATACCCCTTCTTTGATTGTGGAAGGGCTGTCTGTGACGGGGCGGCACTAGGCCATGAGGCCAAAATCAAGCGATCGCTGCTCTGACTGATGTCGTTCACTCGCTAGTTCAATTTTAAGGATCTGGGAAACTTGGATGCAGTTTGAGTAAAGCGCTGATGCAAGTTGCTCAAAGAGGAATCTATCGACAGCAATTTTCCGTCCGATACTGAGATCTAGTGATTGCTGGGTGGGCTCTTGGCATCATTCAGGCTTAATTTGCTGTTTACCTATTGCGCATTAGGCAAACATGACATCGCCCCAGCGTGATGTTTGTCCAAGTCCAAGTCTTCCTATTGAGCCGTCGGCCTGATGTGGTATCTTTCCCTCCCCCAGCATCTCCGTCAATTTTTGCGCCCTAAGCGTCTGGCTATCTTTGAAGCTTGTGCGATTGGGTTGGTCTCTGCCTTAGCAGCCGTTTTGCTCAAGCAGGGGTCTGGGTGGTTGGGTGGCTGGCGCATTATAGCGGGACATACATTTCCAGCTTGGCTAGTTTTACCAACGATTGGTTTGATTGGCGGTGGTTTAACAGGCTGGTTGATTCAGCGCTTAGCCCCGGAAGCTTCTGGAAGTGGCATTCCCCAAGTCAAAGCGGCTTTGGCTTACGTGCCGATCGCCCTAAATTTACGGGTGGCATTGGTCAAGCTGGTGACCACTATGTTGTCGCTGGGGTCTGGATTAACCTTGGGACGGCAGGGGCCGACGGTGCAAGTGGGAGCAGCTTTGGCCGCGCAGTTTAGTCGTTGGGTGCCTACCTCTCCCGACTACCAACGCCAGTTACTAGCGGCAGGAGCGGCAGCAGGTTTGGCAGCTGGGTTTAACGCCCCGATCGCGGGGGTGATCTTTGTCGTGGAGGAACTGCTGCAAGATGTGTCTAACCTGACGCTGGGCACAGCAATTCTGGCTTCCTTTGTGGGTGGGGTGGTGTCTCGCTTACTAGGGGGGCATGGGTTGAATATGATCCTGACAACCTCGAATGCCAAATTTTCTCTGGCAGAAATTCCTCTGTTTCTACTGTTGGGGGTCTTAGCAGGGTTATTGGGCGCATTATTCTGTAAAGGAATTTTTGTCAGCTTAGATCTAAACCGGAAGTTGCTGCGCACAGGTGGATTACCGGTACGAATCGGTTTGGCTGGGCTGCTGTCGGGTCTGGTTCTAGCTTTTTTGCCCGCTTCTCTGCGCGACAACACTGGGCTGCAAGAGTTTCTGGTGACAGGGGGAGCGGGGTGGCAAATCACGGCCCTGGCGTTTGTAACCAAATTCTTGCTGACTTTGGTGGCTTACGGTTCTGGGGCACCCGGTGGCTTATTTGCGCCATCGCTAATTCTTGGCTCAGCCTTGGGGTATTTGGTGAGCCTTGGTGCCGAAGCTCTACAGACGGCGTTAGGAGTCCCACCTGATTTGGCGATCGCGATTGGTTCCCCGACCACCTACGCCTTAACCGGAATGGGGGCTTTCTTTAGTGCTGTGACTCGCGGCCCCATTACCGCGATCGTGATTGTGTTTGAGATGACCACCGATTTTAATTTGGTGCTGCCGCTGATGATGGGGTCGGTGGTGGCTTACTTGGTGGCAGAAGCGATCGCCAGTGGCTCGATTTACAAGCGGCTCTTAGCTTGGAATGGCATTTATTTGGAGCAGGAAGCCCCCATCGAAGGCCGTTTATCTGGTTTGACGGCAGCCGATATTATGCAGAGACGGGTGGAAACGCTGTCGAGTCAGATGATTTTAGAAGAAGTGGTGCAAGCATTTTCGCGATCGCATCATCGTGGCTTCCCAGTGGTGGATCAAGGAAAGTTAGTGGGCATCGTCACTCAAACAGATTTGGGCAATATTGCTCAGCAGCAACTATCTGAGACCATGCCGCTCCGCGCCTTAATGACGCCGCAGCCTGTTACCGTCAACCCGAAAGATCCGCTGTCTCATGTGCTGTACTTGCTCAACAGCTACAAAATCAGTCGTTTGCCTGTGACGGAAGGCCGCAAGCTGGTGGGCATTATTACGCGAGCCGATATCATTCGGGCGCAATCGGATCAACTGAGTGGTAAGACGGAGCAGTTGGGGCCGCAACCGGAAGCGTCCTATGTAGTGTACCAAACGCGATCGCCTGCCTTGGGTCGGGGGCGCTTGTTGTTGCCCTTGAGCAATCCTCAAACCGCAGCTTCTCTGATTCGCCTGGCTACTGCCATTGCCCGCGATCGCAACTTAGAAATTGAATGTCTGCAAGTAGTACTCATTCCCCGCAGTAATTCTCCGGCAGAAACTGCTGTCAGCACTGCCAAGAGTCGGCGATTGTTACGGCAGGCAGAAAACTTGGGCCGAGCTTGGCAGATTCCAGTCCATACCCAAATTCGTGTGGCCCATGATGTATCGCAAGCAATTCTAGAAACCATTAAAGACCGTCATATTGACCTAATCTTAATGGGCTGGAAAGGCACCACTGCGACTCCAGGGCGAGTGTTTGGGGGAGCTGTCGATACTGTAATCCGCCAAGCCTCTTGTGATGTCGTCCTAGCCAGACTGCGTGGCACCGAAACTTTTAATCGCTGGCTCGTGCCGATCGCGGGTGGACCGAATGCTCAATATGCGGTGCAACTGCTACCCGCTCTTACGTCTCTCGGAGAAACACCGCTGGTTAAACTTTGTCAGGTGTTTGAGCCAAACCAGCAAGAACCAAATACCGCCATCCTCGACCAAGCGGCGCGATCGCTGGATCGTCGCCTGGCGACTCCCGTTATCGTGACTCCGGTTTGGGGCGCTTCGGTGTCTGAGGCGGTGGTGAAGTTGGCCCAGAAAGAACGCTGCGATGTCATTGCCTTAGGAGCCAGTCGGGAAGGCATGTTGCAACAAGCAATTAAAGGTAACATTCCCGAAGCGATCGCCCGCAATAGTCAATGCACCGTGATCCTGGTGCGTCGTGCGATCGCCTAAATTTAGCCCAGCAGGATCATGCTCATAGGTGAAGCCGCATGGTTAAAAAATTGACTTACTTAAGTAGATGAAGTCTTTTGCCGATTAAGCCATTGGGGCATGGTTGTTTCAGCGAACTCTGGGTTTACTAAACTATCAGAGTCAGCAGCTCAGGGATGGGTGCAGGTTGTAGCTTGTAGTGTATCAATACCAATGAGTTGAGTTGATTAACTAGCCGAGAACTTCTGTGATCCTCAAATTTCCTCCTGCGCTTCGGATTGAGTGGTCAGATTTAACGGGTGTGCCAGTCGTGGCGATCGCCAGTCTTGTCGTAACTGGATTAGTGCTGAGTGTGCGCCCTATGAGAGGGTTGCAATCTCTAGAACTTGTGGCGTTCGATCGCATGGTACAGCTTCGTCCCCAAGCTACCCCTGATCAGCGATTTCTAGTGGTTGCCATTAGCGAAACAGACTTAAAGAAGCAGCAGCGATGGCCGATCTCCGATCAAGTGCTGGCGCAGGCTTTAGCGAATTTGCAAAAAGCCAAACCCCGAGTCATTGGCTTAGATCTGTACCGCAATTTTCCGCAAGAACCGGGTTGGAAATTGCTGACTCAGCAGTTTAAAGCGCCCAATCTGATTGCGATTACCAATATTGGTGATACAGAGAGTGGCGGTACGCCGCCTCCGATGGTGGTACCGAGCGATCGCGTGGGCTTCAACGATGTAGTGACTGATGCTGATGGCGTCATTCGCCGCAACTTCATGTTTGGCAATACAGAAACCACAGAGCTGTACTCCTTTTCCCTCCGGGTGGCTCAGCATTACTTGGCATCTCAGAAACAGTTGCCCCAAGCAGCTTGGAAAGACTATGGCGAGGTTCGCTGGGGCGAAGCTATATTCACACCTTTGCAAACGAATGCGGGCGGTTATCAAAATGTGGATGCAGATGCGTATCAAATTCTGTTGAATTATCGTGCTGCTCGTGATGTATCACCACAGGTTACGTTGACGCAGATCCTCGACCAGCAAGTTGATCCCGCCTTAATTAAAGACAAGATTGTCCTAATTGGTACCACCGCGCCTAGCCTTAAAGATGAATTTTTCACGCCTTATAGTTCAGCGGCTTGGGTGAATAATCCCAACATGCCAGGGGTACTAATCCATGCGCAAATGGTAAGCCAGATTTTGGATGCTGTCTCCGGCGATCGCCCGCTGTTTTGGTTTTGGCCAGAGTGGGCCGAGATTTTGTGGATTGCCAGTTGGTCGGTAGTGGGCGGTGCGGTTGCTTGGATTATGCGCCAACCGTTCACTTTAGCTCTGAGCGGCATTCTGATGCTGGGCGTGCTGACTGGCAGCACCTTTGGCATCTTCCTCCACCAAGGCTGGGTGCCTGTGATGACCCCAGCGATCGCAGCTGTCATGACGGTGGGTCTGGTAGTCAGTTACCGTGCGCAGCAAGCCCAACGCCAACAGAAAACAGTGATGACCTTGCTCGGCCAGAACACCTCGCCAGAGATTGCTGCAGCGTTGTGGAGTAGCCGCGATCGCCTGCTCAAGTCGGGCAAGCTCCCTGGACAACGGCTGACTGCGACCGTATTGTTCACTGATATTAAAGACTTCAGCACCGTCTCTGAGCAGATGTCTCCTGAGGCTTTGTTGAACTGGTTGAACGAATATCTATCTGTGATGACCCAGGAGGTGCAAACCCACCACGGCATTATTAATAAGTTCACTGGGGATGGGCTGATGGCAGTCTTTGGCGTTCCGGTGCCGCGCACTAGCGCAGCCGAAATTGCGGAAGATGCCAAGCAAGCAGTGGCTTGTGCTTTGGCTTTTGGCGATCGCCTACGGGAGTTAAATCCGGGTTGGCAAGCGCGCGGTTTACCCATTGTGCAGATGCGAGCAGGCATCTTTACAGGTCCGGTGGTTGTCGGCAGCTTGGGTGGCAAGAACCGTCTAGAGTACGGCGTGATTGGCGATAGTGTCAATATTGCATCCCGCTTAGAAAGCTGTGAAAAAGATCGCCATGTAGATTTTTGCCGTGTCTTGATTGCCCAAGAAACTTTAGAGCATTTGAATCAGCAATTTGCGGTTGAAGCTTGGGGACCACTGGCTCTTAAAGGCAAACAGCAAATGGTCGATGTCTATCGAGTCATTGGTTGGCAGACTCCAGATGTTGAGGCGATCGCTCCTGCTTTGGACAGCCCTACCCTGGCGAGCGTTGAGATCCCTCAAGAACCCTTTGTCACCCAGGTAGACATAGAAACCAAAACGGTAGATTCTCATTGAGGTAGCGGATTAGGGCAGACGAACTTGCGGATGCCGTATCTTTGCTGGTGAATCTTAAGTTATGCGACCTACGGGTGATCAGTATGCGTCGAAAACAATCTCGGACAACTTTGCTGAAAAATTGCCTAGCTCTCTCTCTAGGGTTATTTGTTTGCAGCTGGCCCACCCTCACTCTGGCTCAGAGTCAACAGCCATCAACCACTGTCAAGCGTCGTTTACCAGGTCGTCGGGTCGGTGCGGGAACTCGTGGACCTTGCACGAATCCGAAGCAGCCTTTAGTCGCCTTGATCCCCGATACTAATCTGGGGCTAACTGCTGAGAAATATCCCACTTTCTTCTGGTTCATTCCGCCCACACCAGCTCGCACGGCTGAATTTGTGCTGAACAATGAGAAGAAACAGGAAATCTACAAGACAACTCTTGCGATTACTGGGTCGCCAGGAGTCATCAACGTCACCCTGCCGGCAAATGCGACCTTACCGCCGCTAGAAGTGAACAAGAATTACTCTTGGACGTTTTCTTTAATCTGCAATCCGTCTGATCCTTCAGCCGTTGATTTTGTCCAAGGATGGGTGCAACGGGTTGGCCTCAGCCGCGATCTAGGAAATCAACTAACCAAAGCTGCTCCACGCGATCGCCCCGCCATTTATGCCAAAGAGGGCATCTGGAACGATACGCTCAAGAGCCTGAGCGAGTTACGCCGCGCCAACCCTCGCGATCGCGCCTTAACGACAGATTGGGAAACTTTGTTGAAGTCGGTGGGGTTAGACACTGTAGCTAAAGCGCCTTTAGTGCAGTGCTGCTCTCAAACTAACCGAGCTTCAGAAGATACTCGTTCTACCAGTTCCACTTCCAAACCCTCGACTTCAAGCAGTACTCGCTAGCGCTGACCGATTTTATTTGGCCCGCTGGTAGGGCGATCGCAAACTCTCCCATCCTTACTATTGGGCTGCCTTCACGATGGTCGGCAACCCTTGGTAAAGCGGATCAGTTAAGGACGAATCACCACACTGAAGTAGAAGGCTTCATCTTGGGCGTTCTGGCCGCGATCGCTCAAGTCCACTAGAGGGAAAGCATAATCCAGGCGGATGTTCAGACCTGCGACAGGTCGCCACAATAGTCCTACCCCTGCGCCCGCTAAAAATCGCTCATCGTTGATTTCGTTGGGATTTCTGGCATTGTTCCACACCGCTCCTAAGTCAAAGAAAGGTGCTAGCTGGAGAATCGGCAATCCTGCTTCGTTCCGCTGCAAAGCAATCCGATCTTCCAGCGAGAAACGCACCCCGTTGTCCCCAGAGCGGGCATTTTGGCGGAACCCCCGCACCGACTGCCCGCCGCCAATCACAAACTGCTGTGAGGGCAAGAGACTATCGGGCGTAAGTTGCAAATCTAGTTGAGCAATCAGCAAATTATCCGTGCCGAGAGCTTGAACCCGCTGAGCCTGACCTAACCAGCTAAAGAACCGCCCATCAGGAATCGGATCGGGATTGGTGGTGACATCAAACACATCTACCCCCACATTAAACTGCGATCGCAAGGCCCAGGCACCCGTTGGATCACGTTTGACGTAATCTTGACCAAACTTGATCACACTGGTACGGCTAACACCATTGGGGCCAGCCCCAATCACAAACGGATTAGGAATGTCGTTGAACAGAAAAGTTTGCCCGTCTTGGAAGGTAAAGCCTAAGGAGAGGGCCAATTCTTCGCGGGGCGATCGCACTAGCGGTTGACGATAGCTAATCTCGTACAACTCTGAGCTGCCGCGAATGCCCAGTTTCGAAAACTCTGGATCGGTAATCTTGTAGTCATTGGGAGCAGCCCGCAACTGAATAGTCCCATTCATGGCATTAATTGGGACTCGGTAGCTGAAGTCATACAACTCAGCACCCCCCGTGGTAGACACATAGTAAGCCCCCGCAAGTTGATCGCCGAGTCCAGTTAGGTTGCGATGCACTGCACTCACGCCTAGACGCTCAGACCCCACACTCGGTGGGGAATAGTTGTCGGCGCTGAGGTAAAAATCAAACGGGTTTGCTTCCGTAACCCGAACGGTCAAAATGCTTTGGCCAAGCTGTTCACCCGCCCGTAAACTCGCTTCGACGTTCTTAAACAGAGGATCAGTTTTGAGCAGGCGCAATTGGTCTTCTAGATCGTCTTTCCTCAGCGGCGTTTTGGCTCCCAACTGAATGCGATCGCGAATGTAACCTGTATTAACTCGGCGATTGCCTTCGACTTCAATCCGCTCCAAGCTACCTTCAATCACACGAATCCTAACGACGCCATCTGTAATCGTTTGATCGACCAAGATGGCGCGGGATGTGATGTAGCCTCGGTTGAGATAAAGCTGCGTGATGGCATCCGCTACTGTCCGCAGTTCCTCCAGCGTTAAAGAACGTCCTTCGTAAGGCTGCACGATCGAGTCCAGTTCCCGTGGCTCAAAAATCGTACTGCCAATCACTTCAATTTCTTTAACTGGAATCGTGACATCAGGCTGGGCGGGAGGCGTTTCTGGGGTAGGCGTGGGTAAGATTGGCTGTTCTTCTTCCGTAGGAGCAGGAGCTGGCAGGGTTGGTTGGGGTTGCAGGAAGCGGTCCTGATTTGGGTCAGGCTGCGGATTACTAGGCGGCGTAGGCACAGCTTGAGCAACTTGATGATTCAGCCCTGGATCAACAGGGAGTGTAGTGACACTAGCCCAAGCTGAATTGGGGTTGAGCTGAATCGGTACTGCCAAGGTCGAGACTAACAGCCCTAAAACCTGGGTTTTAGAGGCGATCGCTTGTCCTTGTTCAAAAAACTGCCAAAAAATTTTTCTCACACTCTACCCCAATCGTTGCTGCTGCCGCACAATTTGCTGCCCTCTATTCTACGGTCCAAATTTTATTGATCAGTATCATTAAGGCCAGCGAAAAGATTGTATGTCAGCTGCGTTTAATCTTGAATCTTGAGCGAGAGACTTACAATTGGGGCAACCCTCGTCATCAATGAGTGGCAGTTTTTGCTGTGTCTCCCGGTGTGGCTTTAAGCCTGCGGGATGCTACTGCTGAATCAATCCACAAGAGTTTTTCTATGCTTCAAGTTAATATTTCCAAAACTTTTATCGCTGCTGGCCTAATGATCGGTTTGTTTGGCTGGGTGGAAAGCAGCTTTTCGTCAGCCTCAGCCTCAGCACTGCAATTTAGAGCCACTGGTCGCAAACTACCAGGTCGGCGAGTCGGAGCGGGGACCAGAGCATTTGTGTCACCCCGGTTGGAAGCTCCTAGAACGCGTGGAACTTTACCCGCGCCTAGGATACCAGGCCGACGGCAGGGAGCCGGCTCACGAGGGAATGGGACAGGCGAATGCTTGCCAGCGAATTCTGGCCCGTTAGTGGCTTTGTTACCCGCTACCAATTTGGGCTTGACGACCGCAGCTTATCCCCAATTTTTCTGGTCTTTGCCAGCAAGCAATGCGTCTTTAGTAGAGTTTGCTCTTTATGACGTAGATGCCAAGCGAGTGAACCGCAACTTGATATACAAAACCACCTTTAGCATTACGGGTGAAGCAGGAATTGCCAGCCTCAGCTTACCAACAGATGTAAATCTGCCTCCCTTAAAGTCGGGGCAAGACTATCGCTGGTCTGTGTCTCTCATTTGCAATCCGGGCGATCGCACCCAAGATGTAACAGTGGATGGTTGGGTACAGCGTGTGACTCCTAGCTCAACTGTGAATCAACAATTAAAGCAGGCCGACCCTCGCGATCGCCCTGCTGTCTATGCCCAAAATGGCATTTGGTTTAATACGATTGAAACGCTGCTAGACCAACGCTGTGATCGTCCCAAAGATGCTGCTTTAATTGCTAGTTGGAACGAGCTAATCAAGTCGGTGGAACTGGAGGCGATCGCCAATCGACCACTCATCTGTGTAAAGGATGAGGGATAAACGCGCTCCTAATCGGGTTAGAGAGGGCGATCGCTCCCTAGTAATCTGGGTTTAGCCTTTGACGCAAACCACTTGCTTCAGCGTGGCTACAACTTCAACCAAGTCTGACTGGTTAGCCATAACTTGCTCGATAGATTTGTAAGCGGCGGGAATTTCATCTAGCACGCCTGCGTCTTTGCGGCACTCGACGCCATCCGTTTGCTGGATTAGGTCATCCAAGGAAAACTGTAACTTGGCTTTATTTCGAGACATGGTTCGTCCTGCACCGTGGCTGCAAGAGCAGTAGCTTTCGGCATTGCCCTTGCCTTTGACAATGAAGGACTTGGCTCCCATAGAGCCAGGAATAATGCCGTAGTCCTCACTCCGGGCGCGCACGGCTCCCTTGCGAGTGACGTAGACTTCTTCGCCGAAGTGCACTTCTTTCTCGGCATAGTTGTGGTGACAATTCACGGATAGCAGCGCCTTAGTGGGTTTGCCCCCAGCCAAATGCTTTTCCACCACTCGCTTGAACCGTGCCATCATTACATCTCGGTTGAAGCGGGCGTAACCTTGAGCCCACTGCAAATCGTGCCAATAAGCCGCAAACTCAGGTGTACCAGCGACAAAGTAGGCCAAATCAGGATCAGGCAAGCGATTGTCTGCTAGTTTGGCAAGTTCTTTCGCAGTACCAATGTGGTTTTGGGCCAGCATGTTGCCGATGTTGCGAGAGCCAGAATGCAGCATCAGCCATACTTGCTCCTCAGCATCCACACAAACTTCCAGAAAGTGATTACCGCCACCGAGAGAACCCATTTGCTTCATGGCTTTGCTTTCTAGGCGTTGCACCCCAGAATGCAAGTCTTTGAACTCACGCCAGCCTTGCCAGTTGAGCACGGTTTTGTCGGTTTCTTTGTTTTCATGGAAACCAACCGGAATCGCAGCTTCAATGTCTAGCCGAATTTGCTTGAGCTTGCCTTCTAGCTGGCTGGCAGTAAAGGGAGTTTTGACGGCACACATACCACAGCCGACATCTACTCCCACTGCTGCTGGCACGATCGCCTCTTTAGTTGCAACCACAGACCCCACTAAGGCTCCTTTGCCCAAATGCACATCAGGCATCAGAGCAACATGCTTGAACACAAATGGCAAAGACGCCACGTTCTTAGCCATTTTGGTTTCATCGGCTCCGAGGGAATGGTTAGCCCAAGACAAAACAGGCTTAGGGGTAGAAATTTCTAATTTTTCGTAAGGCATAAACGTTTGCCTCCTCAAGTAAATAGGGCTAACTCCCGAAGCAAAGCTGGAGTATCTGTATTATTTATACTACAAGTGTAATACAAGATGTCAAGTGTTGGTGACTAGCACTCTGAAAATCCTGAATCTTCTCGCTCTAAAGATGGGTGACTAGAGATGAGTGGCGATCGCGCTGTTTTAACGACGGCGGGCTTTACTCACCATCTTGCGAGATAAGCGCAGATTCAATTCTTCCTTTTCTGCCCAGTCTTGGAAAATCCGATAAAACGTATGGCGATCTTCTGCTTGTAGTACAGCGGTTTGGTCAGCAGTTTCAATCACATAAGGGTAGCCGTTGCCAATGACGACTTCACCTCGTACCCAATCTAAAACGCGATCGACAATGCCTGCTTCGTACATCCAAACGGGCATTTCTAAGCGAGCGGGATAGCCATCGTGAGTGGTTTTGAGGTAGGTGAAAGCAATCTTGTCAGCATGGGCTTGATATTGACCCAAAATCCCCGATCGCTGACAGAGAAACAGGGGAGTGCGATCGCCCCAACTCATAAACTTGCTGAGCAACTGGGCATCGTGAATTGCATTTGCTTCTGGTAACTTAAAGCCCTGCTGCAACATCACCGTCAAGTCGCGCGCGTAAGAAGTGTCGATGTAAGCGACCAGCGGCACTCGATAATCTTCGCTAGTTTGCAGCAGTTCCAGAAGACAATCGACATAGAACGCGCGGGTGTCTGGGTCGAAGGCTTCGGCGAACGTCGCAATTAGAGAACCATCAAAAAAGACTAAACAGTCATTGCAGTTTTTGTGTTCCTGCATGTACTGGATCAGTCGCTGCGTCTCCATCTCAAACCGTCGCATATTCACGCGGCGATCGACAGGCTCTCCACTATGGTTCACCTTGAGTTCAGCCGGAGTCATTACATCCAGAGCTACATCCTTCTCATAGGTGCCGCTGGGCAGATGTAAATTCTCGAACCAACCAATCTGCACAAGAGCAACTGGAATTGAGAAATCCTTGGTGGGGAAAATCTGGGAACCATCCACAGCAAAGGTGGCAATCCCAATCAAGCGATCGCGCACCCAACTCAAACTTTGCTCGCGGTTCTGCCAGACCAAATTTGAGGGAATCACCCAATTCAGGAAATTCCCTACAGGTTCGAGTGGTCTAGCTCCTACTGCGCGAGCAGCGCCTAACATCTGCTCAAGTTCTACTGCTGTTTTCTGAGATGCCTTTGCTAAAGCAGCACGATACTTTTGTAAGGCATGCAAGGCTGTTTGGTCGAAGGTTTTGAAGTCAGCTTGCTTGGCTTGCAGGAGGGCAAGGACTTGAGCAGATTTGAGAGCCATGATTGTCAGTCAGTAGTATCAGAGACAGGCCACAGAAAAAGTAGGAAGTTGAGTTACCGAGTGATCAATTCGCTTAATTCACTTAGGTTGCGAATCGCTCGTGGTTGGGGGTCAGGCGTAAGCATGGTAGGTGAAGGGGAGGGGTAACTACGAATCGGGACTGATTTGTCGTTACGGTTTAACCATATGCCTTGTAGTCCAACGGCTTGCGCTGCTTCATAGTCTTCTTGATAACTGTCGCCAATATGCCAAGCGGCGATCGCTTTACAGTGATGTTTTTCCAAACCCGCCGCAAAAATAGCGGGGGTAGGTTTAGCAGCACCCACCTCCGTAGAGATGGTAATCGAGGTAAAAAATTTTGCTAGATCGAGCGCATCTAATACAGAATACAACCGAGAGTCAAAATTAGACAGTATCCCCAACTCAATCCCTTGCGATCGCCATTCTTCTAGAACCAGCGGCACTTCTGGATACACATACCACGGGTTGGGCGTCTCAAAGTAGGCATAAAGCTCCTTAAAAAAGGTGGCAAAATCTGAGAATTGTTGCAGAACGCCAGCTTGGGCAAAGGTTTCTTGGGCGATCGCCTGCCACCATTCAAACTCTAGAACTGGAATTTCACTCGGCTCAGCACTCGGAAAAGCCGCTGGCTCACTCCGCCGAAAACTCTGACCAAAGGCGAGATTCAAATCAGCCTCAGATACTTCTACACCAAATTGCCGGGCGAGTTGGCTGTAAATAGCCCCAACACTCCCCTGGATGCCAAATAAAGTCCCCACGGCATCCAAAAAAATTACTCTAGGTCGCTCCATCACAGGCAAATTAGGGTGTTAGTAACCAATACGCTGCTGACGACCTTAACGCATTGGTTTTACATTCATCAACTATGAATGGTGTTGTTGGGCATGATCGCGCCCCGTAAATCTGTACCCATCAGGTTAGCGGTACTCAAATCTGTTTCACTGAGGTTCGTGCCACGTAGGTTAGCGCCACTGAGCACTGCTCCCGTCAAATTGGTTTTGATCAGCTTGGCCATGGCAAGATCGGCTTTGCTGAGATTCACCTCAGTTAGATCCGCATGTCCTAAATCAGCCCTGCCCAAGTCTGCACCCCGCAGCTTAGCTCCTCTCAAATTCGCTCCCCACAGGTTAGCACTGCTCAAGATGGCTTCGCTTAAAATTGCATCTGCTAAGTTAGCACCCGACAGCACTGCTCCGTTTAAGTTAGCGCCACTCAAGTTTGCGCAACTCAAATCACCACTGACGGTAGCACCACAAAGATAGGCACCTCTGAGGTTGGCACCGCTGAGGTCAATTTCCTGCAAGAGTGCTTCACACAAGTTGGCCCCCCAAAGATTCGCCTCATTGAGATTGGCCCCATTCAAGTTGACACCATTTAAGTTGGCTTTACTCAAAATTGCCTTGCTCAAGTTGCAGCCGCTCAGGTTAGCCCGATTGAGTAAGGCCCAGCGGAGATTAGCGCTACTGAGGTTAGCGCGACTTAAATTAATTCCTTGCAGGTTGGCACCGCTTAAGTCAACCTCATCTAAATTCGCCCCGCTCAGATCGGATTGGGTCAGGTTAAGCCCTTGCAAATTCGCCCCACTCAAATCTGATTTGCTGAAGTTAATGCCGCTAAGGCTGGCTTTGCTTAAATTAATACCCCACAGGTCGGTTTTGCTAAAATCCCGTTCCCCTGCCGCATAACGCCTCAGAAGCTCAGCAGCATTCATATTCGTCTACCTCTCGATACCGTTAGCCATTAAATTCAGCTGGGGCGCTTCAGCAAAAGACCCTGTGTGGGTCAGGGAAACAATTCCTGATTCTGATATTGGCCAGGGAGCACGCCTGATACTAGTCCTAATGTTCCCAAGCTATAGGACAATTTGCTATCCGTGCGATCTCGCAATAACAGGCACCTTGGGTTGAACTACCTATGAGGATGGGGTTAACCACTCCAAAATTGGACTCGCGATCCAGTTCATACCCACTTTCAACTGGTGCTCTAGGGTGGGTAAACGGTAGAGGTAAGCTAAGCGACGAGCTAGATGAGCGAAACTTCCTTCTAGTTTAAGGCCCATGCCGGTGAAGGTGGCGTTGTCAGTTCCTAGGGTCATCACTTCGCCCAACTGCTGGTACCGGAAGGGTAGAAGTGGTCGTCCGGTAATCGAGGCCCAAAGATTCCAACTAGTATAATCAGCTTGCTGAAAAGCAGCTTGAGCCGTGGCAGGAACTTGCTTGCCCTCGGCATCCCGGCAATCGGCTAAATCACCCAGAGCAAAAATGTTGGCATGATCAACCACTTGCAGCGTCGGAGTTGTGACAAGCTGGCCCCGCTGATTTTGCTTCAGAGATAGAGATCGCACGACAGGATTAATGCGAGTGCCAACCGTCCACAACACCAACTCGACGGGAAGGGTATCAACTTGCCCTTTGTACTCCAGCGAAATTGTTTCTGGTCCCAATGACTCGACTTTGGTATCTAAATCTAACCAAACGCCTCGTTCTTCCAAAGCTTTCTGAGCAGCTTCTCGGTTGAACTCTGGCGAAGTTCGGAGAATTTGATCGGCTTGTTCTACGAGGCGCAACCGACCGCGATCGCCTAAACGATCAGCGAGTTTGCAAGCCAATTCCACGCCGCTATAGCCTGCCCCCACGATCGCGATCCGAATCCTATCGGCTTCTGAGGCTTCTAAGAGGCGTAATCTTTCTTCGAGTGTGTAAGCATCTGCGAGGGCGCGAAATGGCAAGGCATACTCACCGGCACCAGGTACTAGATCCAAGGGAGTTTCACCCCCTAAGGCTACAACTAGATAGTCGTAGCTAAGGGTTGGGCCGTCTTGTAGTTGCACCTGCTGCGCTTGTGTATCGATCTCAGCGATCGCGTTTTGGCAGAAGCGAATGTCTGTGTTCGCGAGCAGCTCGGTAAAGGGGGGGGCAATTTCCCAGGTTTGTAGTTCCCCCGTCACGAGTTCGTAGAGGAGGGGGGAAAACAAGAAGCGATCGCGCTGGTCTACCAGAACAATTTCAGGCTTTTCCAGCTTCGTCCAAGGCAACTGACTGAGCTTGAGGGCGGTGTAAAGCCCCCCAAAGCCGCCACCGAGAATACAAATACGGGTTGGTTGTTGGGTCATAGCTGGGAGCGCAGACGATTCTAGCAGAGCAACTTTCTACAGGATAGCAAGCCCAGCCTCTCAAGTAAGTCTGACGCGAGAGAGAGTGATTTGCCCACGGGAGTTTTTACAGTGTGATTGGTTTGCCCCTATTCACCTCAGGAGAATAACGCTGTGCCTTATCCCTCTGCGCCTTGGACACTGCGAGGCCACGCTTTGCAGACATTACATTTAGTAGATAGTGCTTCTGTGCGATCGCTGCTGCCGTCGGGTTTAGAAGTGCTGGAGCCGTGGCCTGGCAAAGCAGTCGCCAGTGTGTATCTCAGTGCTTACCAGGCGGGGTCAGTCTTGGAGTACAACGAATTGATTGTGGCGACGCTGATCCGTCAGGCTGGCAATATTGGCGGCTGGGTGACCCATATTTATGTCGATCATCCGGATTCGGTTGCAGGTGGGCGAGAAATTTGGGGATTGCCTAAAGAACTGGCAGAGTTTACTTGGGAGGCGGGTGAGACAAAGCAAGTCACGGTACGCCAAGGCGATCGCCTGCTTTGCTCATTACGTTATGAACCACCTTTCTCTCTCTGGCGGCAACCTTTTTCGGCTACTAGTTTTAGCCTGTTGGACTCAGCTTTACTCTCTTTTGCAGCCCATTTAGACACACGCTTGGGTGTGGTCAAAGGCCATTTGGAAGTCCCTGCAAATAGCCCACTGGCCCAGATTTATTTCGGGCAACCTTGGCTCACAGTGAGTCATGCAGAAATGGAGTTGCGAGTGGATGCGCCCCGAAAACGGGTGGCTAACTTTACCAAGTGACGTAAGGCTCTAAGCGATCGAGGAGTTTGGGGCCAACCCCAGACACGCGATCGAGATCGGTAAGCGAAGTAAAAGGTTTTTGCTGACGAGCTTGAATAATGCGCTGGGCCAGAGCAGGACCGACACCAGGTAAGGTTTCTAGGTCTTGCAGACTAGCAGTATTGAGGTTCACCACTGAGTTGGGTGCGGTCTGAGGCTGCGAGATTCTAGGGGTTGATGGAGCAGGCGATCGCTGGCTTTTGACCTTTGAGGTTGGCTTAGACTGGGCCTGACCTGACTGGCACTGTTTCGCTTGGGCAGTCATCTTGCGTTGTACTGCTGGAGGCACCCCCAAGATGGCATTGGTGTATAGCCGCTCAAATTCTCGCTCGTAGTGAGCGGCAACCATTGGGCTTTCAACCACAACTAATGTTTCATCATTGCCTGTATTGGCAGCATCAGTCCAGTTGTGAGACCCCATAATCACAGTGGCTTGATCAACAACGCCAAACTTGTTGTGCAATAAATCTCCAGGTGGCAGGCGTGGTGCCCCCACTGTACTAATAGGGTTTTGCCAGGGATGGTTGTTGGGTTCGGTTCGGCACTTGTCTTTGAGTTCAACGCCCAGCATGTCTAAGGCTTCGCTATAGGAACGGTAGGCAAAACTAGGATCGATGACAGCCTGTACCTGTACACCTCGTTCATGATTAGTTTCTAAGACATTCGCTAAACGCTGCTCGGAAAACACAAACAAAGCCAGATTCACCGATCGCTGAGCTGCACCCAAGGTTTTGCCAATTAGCCCGCTCCCACTTTGACTCCAGGGACGGGAGGGACTGGTAGGCGAGAACTGCACTGTAACTGATGTGCTGCCAAGCACAACTGTTTGGGGAGAACGATAGGGCTTTTGTAGGCCAAACTTGCTATCGGGCTTACCTCCAGGGCCATCTCCCCACATAGTGTTGAATTCTTGGGTGAATAAGCTAGCTAATTCGGCGCTGGGAATCCGCAACATGTTGTTGGCGTTGCCTTGACTGGCAGGGCGAGAGAAATCGCCATGAATATCACTAGTTGTGAAATTGGCCGAAGTGATGATTAGGCGTTGTCCATCCACTACGACAAATTTATGGTGCATCAAGTCACTGCCAGCAGAGCCGTTGGCGGTGTCATCAATCCAAGGCACCTGCGCTTGCCGCAACATGACTAAAGTGTCGCCTTGGTTGATTTCCTCTGGGGTAAGTTTGCCGTCCTGGTCTTGGTCTGCGAGCTTTTGGTATTCCTCATAGCGGCTGCGCTCTCGTTCGGGCAGCTTCTCTAGTTCAGCTTCGGTGATCGCGCTCCAAGGTTGGCTATAGGTGTTTTCTAGAATCACCCTTACCTTTACGCCTGCTTTTTGGCGATCGATCAAGGCTTGGGCAATCTTGGGTAACCGCAGCTCTTGAACGGCAACATCTACGGTAGATTGCGCTGAGGCGATCGCGTCAATAATTTGCTGCTCTAGGTTATCGCCAGGGCGAGTTTGCTGGCGGTAAGGCTCGGTGTATTTGGCAGCAGGTTCGTGATTGAAGTAAGCCTGAACTAACGGATCTTGGGGCAGGGGTGCAGGTGCAGATTGCTGTGGCTGAGACTGCACTTGTTGGCAAGCAGTTAGGCTTAAAATTAGCAGTAGACTGAGGTAAAAACGCGATCGCAAGGAAACCGGAAAAAGCAAAATAGCGCTCCTGACGGCAATGAGGGATGCATGTCTAGAGGTTGCCCTAGCCCATAGCATCATTACCATTAGCCGCTAATGAGGTTTCTTCGCAGCTTCCTGTAACGTCCTAATGGCGTCTTCCAGCTCACTAGCGACTCGTTCGTGATTGCCTGCGTTCAGCCAGCGCACTGCTTCATAAAGCTGAAAAATGGCTTTAACGGTAGAGTCTTGCCTCCGCTCCATGTCTTCCAGTTTCAGGAGCAAATTCTGTACACGGATTTCTAGGATCGCGTTGGTTTCCATTATCTCGGCTCCACCTGCAACTTGAGTGGTAATGTCTCGAAATCAATCGTCTTAGTCTCAGACAAGAATCAAAAATAACCCCTAGCACGTTCTGTGAGGGGTTAAAGGTAATCTCGGATGCTGAAATGAATTTAGCTGTGCGTCTTGTAGTCACTCCAGAGCCACACTTTTAGTTGCCGCTGACGACCGTTGACTTGTATCGGTGGTCGTCTTCTGGCTTGCGCTGCCACTTACCGTCGCTGCCTTGAATGTAATCATGCTTGACTGTGGTCCAAGCGACGTTCATCGCTCCCTCTTGAGACAGACCATCAGACTGAGCACTTCGCATTGCAGCTTGGAAGATCTTTTGGGCTGATTCGGGGAGTTGCTGAGCTTCTTGAGGTAGGTTTTGCTCTTGCTGTTGTTCTGGTGCCATTTGCTTAATAAGCTCCGTTTTCATACTGAGACTTGCGATCATCCTATGCAGCAATAGTTGGAAGTTCCTCAGCCTAAAAGCGAATTAGATACGCTGGTTCGTTCTACCCCAAGGGGCAGCTAACTTTAATTCTTTCTGTCGTTAGGGATACAATTAATTGCTTCAAAGGGCTCCCAATCCTAAACCAAAGGCGGGACATCTTGACTGAATCGGTACGCTTGGGATTGAAAGGTATGCTGGAAGAAAGCAATGCCTTGATTTAAAGCTTTAGAACGCGACTACTCATGCAAATCTATCTGGATTACAGTGCGACAACTCCCCCTCGTGCCGAAGCGATCGCTGCCATGCAGCAGGCTTTGACGGCGCAGTGGGGCAATCCTTCCAGCTTGCATGAGTGGGGCAGTCGGGCCGCAACGTTGGTAGAACGGGCTCGCATTCAGGTGGCTAGCTTGCTCAATGCTCCCTCTGAGGCGATCGTGTTTACGTCGGGCGGCACCGAATCTGATAATTTGGCGATTCTGGGAGTGGCGCGGCAGTATACCACGCCCCAACATGTGATTATTTCTAGCGTGGAGCACTCGGCGATCGCCGAGCCTGTGCGTTTGCTGGAGCAGTGGGGATGGGAAGTAACTCGCTTACCTGTGGATGCTCAGGGGCGGGTGAATCCTCAGGATTTACGCCATGCCTTGCAAAGTAATACGGTTTTAGTTTCAGTGATCCACGGGCAGAGCGAAATTGGTACCTTGCAGCCCATCCAGGTGCTCAGTGAAATTGCTCATAATCATGGTGCATTGTTTCATACTGATGCCGTGCAGGTCGCAGGCCGTTTGCAGCTAGATGTGCAGCAGCTTCCGGTAGATTTGCTCTCGTTGTCCAGCCACAAGCTGTATGGACCGCAAGGATCTGGGGCTTTGTATGTGCGACCTGGGGTGGAGTTGG
Organism: Trichocoleus sp. FACHB-591; assembly: GCF_014695845.1. Lineage (NCBI taxonomy): Bacteria > Bacillati > Cyanobacteriota > Cyanophyceae > Leptolyngbyales > Trichocoleusaceae > Trichocoleus > Trichocoleus sp. FACHB-591. Next base: position 80,079 of record NZ_JACJPA010000109.1, on the reverse strand, counting down.
TGCCCCTGATCGGTGGTGGTGGGCAAGAGTTTAAGCTGCGTTCTGGGACTCAGGCCGTACCTGCGATCGCAGGGTTTGGCATAGCGGCAGAACTGGCGATCGCGGAACTAGCCACCGAAACGCCCCGCTTAATTCGGCTGCGCGATCGCTTGTTTGATCAATTACTAGCGATTCCAGGCGTAACTGTCACGGGCGATCGCTGGAATCGCTTACCGCACCATGTCAGCGTTTGTCTTCAGGCTACCGATAGCGAAACCCTAAATGGCAAAACCTTGGTGCGCCAAATGAATCTGGCGGGGATTGCGATTAGTGCAGGTTCTGCCTGTCATAGTGGCAAAACAACTCCCAGTCCGATTTTGCTGGCAATGGGATATAGCGATCGCTTGGCGAAAGGCGGCATCCGGTTCACGTTAGGCCGAGATACTACAGTCGCAGATATTGATTGGACAGCCACCGTGTTCCAGCAGGTTCTAGAGCGACTCATGCCCGTACAATTAGTAGGGAGCCGCTCCTAGCAGGCTAGTGATCTTCCTCGGCACCCATAAGCCCTCAAGAACCTGACTGAACAATGGCTGAACTTCCCAAAAACCTTGAAGACGCGATCGAGCAAGCCAAAACTGCAACCCAGGCAGCGCTAGACGCTGGTGTTTGCCGGATACAGGTAGAACTCAATTTCCCTGAACTCAAACCTATGCCGATCGCCGAGCAGTTTTTGAGTATTTTTGAAGATTTGGGAGCCAACTTCAAAGTTTTTTTCCCCGATGCTGGTGCGGCGGCTCTGGCACGGCGGGACTGGGGGGAGAAGCCTTTTGAGATTCGAGGGATTGGTGAACTGAAGGGCAAGATGCTACCAGAAGACCAAGCCTTTCTCATGGTCGCCCCAACTTCTGTAGAAGTGGCTGAGGTGCAAAAAATGGCTGATGAAGCCAGAGAACGCCCCTTTGTTCTCTTAAATCCGGTTCTGGAAGACATTGCCACCGTTGGCTTAGGCTATGCGGGGCGGCAGCTACGCACTCGGTTCCTTAGCACTTTCGAGGTTTGTTATTATCTCCGCCCTTTGGAAAATGGAGCCTTGCTGCGTTGCTATCCCGGCCCTTGGCAGGTTTGGCTAGAATTAGAGGACGACTACAAACTAATTGCCGAAGTTGACACCAAGCCCGCTGGCGACGAAATCGACCGAATTTTAGCCCAATCTACTGGAAATCCTGAAGATCCTACCCCAGCTCCTAAAACAGGCTTTATGACAGAACTTCAGCGTTTTCTCAGAGCCTTAACCCAGTAACGCTGGCTTTAGGAGAGGTACCATTGGATACAATTACGGTGCGATCGCCAAGGTGAGTCAGGGCATACTATAAGAAGAGTTCAGTGCTTCCCATAGCTCCTCTTTTGCAATCTCAATTTATTGCAAATTGCAGCTATTTAGGCTAGCTCTGAAGCCTTGCTCAAGTTTTTGCATGAGAGGACCGGATGAGCGAATCTACCCGCCGTCGCATTTTCATCGGGGATGTGCATGGTCATTATGATGGCTTGATGATTTTGCTGGAGGCGATCGCTCCTGATGGGGACGACCAAGTTTATTTTCTGGGCGACCTAATTGACCGAGGCCCTCGCAGTGCCCAAGTCGTTGACTTTGTTCAGAAAAGTAACTTCCACTGCTTGCTTGGAAATCATGAGCAACTGATGATTGATGCCTTTCCCAAGGGCCGAGCCTTTGGCCCAGGCTTGCAAGCTTGGCTGTATAGCGGGGGCCAAGCGACGGTAGCCAGCTATAAGAATATGGACTTGCTGGCCGAGCACTTGGAATGGATTAAGACGCTGCCGATGTATATGGACTTGGGAGATGTTTGGTTGGTGCATGCAGGTGTGCATCCAGAGATGCCCATTGAAGACCAAAGCTCTCATGAATTTTGCTGGATTCGAGAAGAATTTCACAGCATTGCCAAGCCTTATTTCCCAAACAAATTGATTGTGACGGGACATACGATCACTTTCACGTTGCCAGGGGTGTCTCCTGGGGAAGTGGCTCAAGGCAAGGGATGGCTGGATATTGATACGGGAGCCTATCACCAAAAGAGCGGCTGGCTTACCGGAGTAGATATTACCAATCGTCGGGTTTATCAGGTCAATGTTTGGCACCAAGAAGTCCGAACCTTACCTTTAGATGAAGCGATCGCCCAAGTGGAGCCTTCCCAAATTATTGCTCGCCACCAAATGCTTCGTTCTTAGGCATTGCGTTGAGACGCAACCCTAGCCCCTTCCCTAGCAGGGAAGGGGAGACAAATTCAAGAACGACTTAGCAAAGGCTGAATCTTGGCTTTGTATGCCGCACTATCTAAGCCATTTCCAGGGTTAGTATTGCTACTACTAGTGCTGGTGGAGTTGATACTGCGCTTGAGCGCCTCGATGCGGTCTTTGGTGTTAGGGTGAGTGCTCAGGAATGTAGGAAGTGAGCTGCCTTTAAGCAGCTTCTCCATAAAAGCAACCATTGCTGATGGAGCATAACCTGCCCTGCTTAAAATTCGTAGACCTCTTTCGTCAGCCTCAAATTCATCCTGGCGACTATTGGGGCGTCTGAGGGCCAGTTCTACACCGATCCCCGCTAAGGTACTGCGATCGAGCCCTGCTGCTGTAGCCACACCACGGGCGATCGCTGTTTGGCGCATTTGCTGTAAGAGATGACGGCCTTCCACATGACCCGTTTCATGACCTAAGACGCTCGCCAGCTGGGCTTCATTATCGGCAATTTTCATCAAACCTGTGGTGACATAGACGTAACCACCTGCTGTGGCAAAGGCGTTGACGCGGTTATCTTCTACCACTTGAAATGTATAGGGGATCCGGGGGCGATCGCTTTTAGCCGCCAGTTGCTGACCAATTTGATCAACATACTCATTGATGGAGCGGTTACGGTATAGCCGAAACTCACTGTTTATAAGTTGCTGATTGATTTGACGACCGATCGCTACTTCTTCGCGATCAGATACTTTCGAGAGTTGAATAATTTGTACTCCCCGGAAGATCAAATCAGCCCAAGGTAAAGCTGGGCTAGGGCTGGGAGACCCTACTACCAGTCCAATGGCGATCGCCAAAGAGATAAAAGGATAGAGCCAACGGCGGACGGAACGGCGAGACAAAGTAGAAAAGCGGTTAAGCATGATCACTGATGTGCGAGGAGAACGCAAAAAAGCTGAACTTTAAGGGAACTAGAAGTGGCGGACCTAGTCTGAGAGGTTTGTAAGTGCTAGAACCTCATCTGTCCTCATAGATGATTCTAGACGTACAGCCCAGACTCAAAGTTGCCACAGCGAAAGCAACAAATTTCATTGCGAGAGTTACAGGGAACGGTTGAAACAGTTGCCCGTTGTTCCCTAAAAATTGCACCTTGCCCAGTGCACTTAACACTGCCAGCCGTCTAAATCTTTGGCGTGCAAGTTATGGTAATCTGACCAGAGTTGCGGCAGCTTTCTGAGGGATTGTCAGAGCCAATTCCCAATCATTTCTTTTATTCGTTTCTTAAGATATCAGCAAGGTAAGCTTGTATGGCTATTTTGGACTCTCAAGGTCGTCTATTCGGCAAAGTTAGCATTCTCGACGTGGGAGCCGCCCTCGTGATCTTGCTGGTGATCATTGGCGTCTTTTTGGTACCTGGGACAGGAACGGTGGCTCAGATCAACAACGCAACCAAACCAATCGAGGTTGACTTAATTGCCAAGGGCTTGAGTGTCAGCAATCCCCAAAGATTTATCCAAGACTTTCAAAGTGCCAAGAAGACCAGCCTTGTGATCCGCAATCAGCCATACGGTGAGGTGGATCTCAAGTCGGTTCAAGTGCTACCTCGCAATGTTCTGATTACCCAACCGGACGGCTCTGTTAAAGTGATCCCGGACCCTCGCTCAGAGCTGTCTTACAGCACCGATTTGCTGATTACGGTTGGTGGTAGAGCCCAAGTTAACAAGGATGGTCCTGTTTTGGGAAATAGCAAGATCAAGATTGGCAGTGTTGTGCAGCTACAAGGTACTTTGTACGACTTCAATGCCAGTGTGGTTGACATCAGACTGAATGACAAGTAGCTATTTAAGGTCAGGATTCTGAAGAAATTGCCGAATTAACCCCACCGTAACGGCGGGTAGCTCTAGTTGTGGCGTTAATCCCACCTCATCTAACTGCTGGAACACCCGAATGGCTTGAGGATTCAAGTCTGCTAAGCGCCGACCAATTTCTGGTCCGGTAAATTGTGACTGGCGACCCCAAATAATTGCGGTGGGCACAGTCAGTTGGGTGATGTATTGGGATAGATCGAAACATAAGTCGCCGCGCACGAAAGCCAGTGCTGCATATTCAGCGTTCGCTTGGCCTGCGGATTCTAAGTAGGCTGCGACAATTTCTGGGTAAACTCGCTCTGGGCGAGCAAATTGGCGTTGCTCCAGAAAGCTGCGAATCCCCCCACTAGTAGCAACTCCAGCGTTGTAAATTAAGCGATCGATGATGGGAGTGGTGACCAGTTGGGCAAAAAAGCTGCGGGTATAGTCTTCGCCAAAATCGGAAAGCCCCGCAGGGGTTGTTAGAATCAGCGACTTGAATAGTTCTGGGCGAGCGATCGCTACCCGAATCGTAAAAGCTGCCGTGAGTGACGAAGCAATGACAGTCGTAGGGCCAGAACAAGTTTGCTCCAAAAACTCAGTGATGGTGCTGAGATAGTCCTCAATTCGGTAGTTTCGGGCTGGATGCTCTGAACGACCCCAGCCAATCAGGTCTGGAGCCAAAATTTGGTAGTCGCTGGCAAAGGCTGGATAGACTTTGGACCACTCATAGGCGGAAGAACCACCGCCGAAACCATGCAGGAATACTAAGGTGTCGCGATCGCTAGATAGTTCTGCCGCGGCAGTGACCCAAGGTTTTGCTGCCGCAGTGTAGTAAACCATACGGCCTAGCTTGGTCAGAATGGATTGTTGGCGAAAGCCAGGAGGTAGAAACATAACTCAATTAACCTCGTCTTAGAGATGATGTAAATATGAAGATTTTGTCAAGTGCCGACAAAGTTTGTTTATATTTGAGCAAATCTCGGCTCAGACTGCTACGAACCAGCGAAATAGTAGAAACGTACTTTGGGAAACAGCAGATTGGTTAAAGATGAGAGAAATTAAAAGACGTAAACATCCTTTACTCCTTGAATTTCTCGCTTTTCTGAGAAGGTTGCGTTACATTTCTTAATAAGGGTGCTTCTAAGTTTCAGATCAGGGTGTGGCGTTTTCAGAAGACTGAATAAGTTGATTGGTCTGAACGCAAAAACCAAACGGGGTGCATTGTAAGAATTCGAGTTGGGGTCCAGCTACCAGAAACTGTAAATGTAAGCTGAGCCATCCTAATATCACTGGAACTTGAGTAGGCTAAGAGCTGCTTTAGGGGTGGATTTCCCGAAAACCTTACACAGGGCTCCTAAATATCTCTCAAGGTTTACCCAGTCGAGTGAAGTCGAAATAAGTATTTTTTGGGAACTTGATACCAGTGCATCTGCTATCGTCCCGTGAACTTCGTCTTCTCGCTCTTAATCGGAGTGGCAGCTTGAGGCAGGTCTTGTTTTGACTTGTGTAGCATGCATCGCATCGTCCGATACATCAGGCAAGCCCAGAGGTGTTATGGCAGAATCATTGAGTCTTCGAACTGAAAAAAGTAGTTCTGGTAGAAATTACCAACGGTTTAATTCTGATCTAGAGGCGATGCCCTTGGTGCCGGAGTTGCTGGATCGCCCCCCCGTGGCAGCGTCTCTGCCGATTCAGCCTTGGTCCGAATCAAGTTTGGTAGTGGCTCGCCCCTGGCAGGTACAGCTTGATTTGGAAAATTTAGCTTGCTTTGAAGTGGTCAACCACCAATTTCAGCATCAGGGAGTGATTTTTGACAACGCGATCGCCCTATGGCCTTCCAATCCCGCCTTTCCTCCCCGCTCTGGCACCACTGTTTTAATGGGAGCGCCCAAGACTGGTCTGATAGAAGCTAAATTTCTCCATCCGGTATCTTCTGTAAGTGGGTTTGTCACGAGTCCTCGCTGCACGGTCTTGTCAGCCTACGACCACAATGATCAACTGATTGCTGTGGCGGAACTAACAGAAGGTAATTTAGCGAATTCTAACTCTAGTCTTCCGGCAAACGCTGAACTATTTTTGACTGCTAGTAATATTTATCGGGTTGTTTTCTCTACATTCGGCAGTCACCTGACTTTAGATGACATTAGTTTTAGCCGCTGAATGGTAACGAAAGGCGTAGTTATCCGAAATAGCACCAACGAACATCAGAAAAAATTTAAGTTTTGTAAAAGAACTGACAGACATCTTATTCAATTGATAACGGTTTTAACTTTAACTTTGTGATTTCAATTCACATTCTGTGTGATTCAGATCCTTGACTAAAGACTACGCAGGAAAAACTCTCTGGTCTCAGCTTGATAGACTGCGATCGCTACAGTTTCTATTTTCAGTATTTCTACGGGAGCCGTTTTTGGGTGGGGTTTTTCTCTCCACGAAGCCACCAGTTTGCCTCCGTAGTTTCACTCTAATAACCAAAACTACCTATCTTTTCTAGGCGCAATTCAAACTGTAAGAAATTAGGTATTTCAGAGGATTGTGCTCTCTCATTTTTGGCTGCCAGCTTTTTTGAGTCAGGCTTCCTTCTTAACTTCAAGTAGTCTGAACTAGGGGTTATCACCCCCTTTTACAAGAACTGTATATTCCGATATTTTGACAGTATTGAAATTTAATAAACGTCTCAAGCTAGTTTTAAGATGAATGAAAAACTGGAAATCTTAACTAGAGAACTCTTCAGTTTTGACTAGTTGGTGGTGTTGTTTTTTTAACTGTAAGCTCTGTTGGAAAAACAACATTTCATTCTCTCTATTCAGTCAGCAATGCGCAAGCTTGCAAAAAAATCAACTGAATTTTAGTTGCTTTTAGTTTGTGCTAGTAGTTAAAAACTCGAGATTAAATTTACAGATTTCCTGCGAGTTTATATTTTAATTTCGGTAAGAAACTGCCCATTAAGTTGGGGGAGTTAAGCCAGTTTCTTACCTTTGTATCAAGGTGTTGCCAGGAATAGTAGATCATGTCACGGGATGCCTTAGTTGTTGGAATTAATGCGTATCAATCCTTGCCCAGCCTTAATGCTCCAGCCCGAGATGCTGAGGCGATCGCTCAACAATTGCAAACCTATGGTGAATTCCGAGTTACCCGCTTACCAGAGATCGTGGCGACTGATAATGCGGCTGGTACAGTACAGACCAGAGTGGGTCTCAAAACTCAAGTAACCCTGCGAGAGCTAGAAGCAGCCTTGATTCGGCTCTTTAAGCCCAAAGGAAACAATATCCCTCATACGGCTCTGTTTTACTTTTCTGGACATGGACTACAAAAAGATGCAGGGATTCAGGAAGGTTACTTAGCTCTAAGTGACTCCCAGCCAGACGTAGGATTCTACGGTTTGTCTCTCTTTTGGTTGCGGCGACTGCTTCAAGAAAGCCCCGTGCGCCAGCGCATCATTTGGTTAGACTGCTGTCACAGTGGTGAACTGTTCAATATGCTGGAAGCTGATCCCGGTGCCCATGCGGGTACCGATCGCTTGTTTATGGCAGCTTCGAGAGAATATGAAACAGCTTATGAGTCATTAGATAGTGCCTACAGTGTATTTACACAGGCTGTTCTAAATGGCCTTGATCCTAAAAGCAATGAAAACGGAGTTGTTACCAATTATTCGCTAACTCATTGGGTGAGTAGTGCGCTAAAAACAGAAGTCCAACAGCCTCTGTTTGAAAACTCTGGTAGCGAAATTATTCTGACTCGTTGCACCCAGTCCCCCTCAACTGTGCTGAGTGTCAAATCTCAGACAATCTGCCCCTACCGAGGACTGGAATTTTTTGATGAATCTCATGCAGAGTATTTCTTTGGTCGGGAAGATTTAACCGATCAACTGATTGACAAGCTACGGCATGGCAAGTTTGTCGCCGTAGTGGGGGCATCAGGTAGTGGTAAATCCTCTTTGCTACGAGCAGGGTTAATTTACGAACTCCGCAAGGGTAATAAGTTTTCAGGTAGCGATCGCTGGCAAATTAAGCTGATTACCCCTGGGGATCATCCGCTCCGTAGTCTGGCTCACGCATTTATCGATCCGCAAGCGACAGGTCTAGAGCGGGCCGAACAGTTGCGCCGTGCTGAAGCATTTCTCAAAGATGGTGGTTCTGGTTTAGCTCAATTAGCTCAAGCAAGTGCGATCGCCAGTCAAAAGACCACAGATGGGCAGAGCACTGCGGGATCGCGCTTAGTGCTGGTGATTGACCAATTTGAGGAAGTCTTTACCCTCTGTCAGGGACAGCAGTCCGAACAAGAACGTTACCGATTTTTCAACTGTCTAGTCGGGGCATTACAGGAAGCGGGCCATTACCTTAGCATTGTGATCGGCTTAAGGGCCGACTTTTTTGGCAAATGCTCGCTCTACAACCAACTTGCTCAAAAGATTGAACAAAATTTAGTTACCGTCACACCACTGACCTACGAGCAAATCAAGGCTACGATTGTGCGTCCAGCCCAGAGAGTAGGGCTAGTTTGCGAACCTAACTTGATTTACACCATGTTGTTGGATGTGGTAGGCGCGCCGGGGGAGTTGCCGCTGCTTCAATATACGCTGCTAGAGCTTTGGGAGCGGCGGCAGGAAAGCGAGAACGGAGAGCCGCCTCGCTTGACCCTGAACGCCTACACCGAACTAGGAGGCGTGCGGGGCACCTTACAAAAACGAGCGACAGAAATCTTCTACAGTTTGGCTCCGGAGGAGCAGCGAGTGGCCCAGCGGATTTTTCTGGCTCTCACGCAGTTGGGAGAAGGTACAGAAGATACCCGCCGCCGCATTCTGAAAGCAGAATTGGTCAGTCGCCGCTTTCCAGCTTCTTTAGTGGAAAAGGTGTTAGAGAAGTTGGTAGTTGCCAAGCTGGTTGTGACGAATCAAGTCCCTGCTAGTAGCTCTCGCGCTGATGAAACTGACACACCCGTAACGACGCTTCAGCCACCTATCTCAAATGCCCTACACTTTGCCCAAGCGAATCAAGACTTGTCTGGTTCGGTTTGGACTTGGAACTCAAGCACGTTGGCTAGTTCTATCAAGTCATCCTATGGCTTAGGAACTGGGAGAACGAATTTGCCTTTGGATCTGGATTTGACCTCAGCTAATACTTGGTCATCACCCGGTAGCTTGCTCCCCGCTCTCTATTACGAGACGGTCGATGTGGCTCACGAGGCGTTGATTCGTAATTGGTCTTTGTTACGGGGCTGGCTCGACGAAAACCGCGAAATGCTGCGGCGACAGCGACGCATTGAACAGGCAACACGAGAATGGCAACGTGCTGAACAACCTCTAGAAGCAGAATATCTCCTTCGAGGCGGTCGTTTAGTTGATGCGGAAGACTTTTTGCAGAATTATCCAGATGAGCTTTCAGCCTTGGCTCAGCAGTATGTAGCAGTCAGCCAAGAGGAGAGCCGCAAGGCCCACAAGGAGTCCAGGGTGCTGCAAATTGCCGTTCCCTGTGCATTGTTGGTAGCGTTAACGGTTTCATTTAACCAATACCGCACTGCTGTGAGTAATCAAGCGGAGAAAGACTACCAAATCCAGGTGGCAACATCGCGGCAGCGAGCAGCGATCGCCCAAACTGTTTTGCAAGAATCAGGCGGAGATCCGACTACGGCACTGCTGATTAGCCGCTTGGCTGCGGAAGCAGGAAAACCCACCTATGAGGCGGAAGCAAGCTTAAGAGCGGCTTTGCAAAAACTGCAATTGCAGGTTGAATTAAGAGGTCATCAAGGTGCTGTGCATCAAGTTGCCTTTAGCCCTAGCCAAAACCGACTTGCCACCGCAGGCGCAGACGGAACAATTCGCATTTGGTCCTTGCAATCTCAAACCACCGAACGAGTGCTGCAATGGGATGCCCCAACTCCTGCTCGTTCCAAACAAGCTAAGCAGACTGAAGCTGCACCAGCTTCTCCCCCGTCAGCGATTACAGCGCTCGCTTTTAGTCCAGATGGCAAACAATTAGCAGCGATCGCTAAGGGAACTCGACAAGTCAAGATTTGGGCTGTTGAATCTGGGACTCCGGTTTTTCAGCTAGCGGGCTTTACGGGAGAGGCAGTCCAAATTGCCTTTAGCCCTCAAGGGCAATGGTTTGCGGCAGCGAGCGCTGATCACACGGTGCGAATTTGGCAACTAAAAACTGGGCAATTACAAGCCCAAGCAAGCCATCAAGGTCCGATTAACAGCATCCAGTTTAGTTTGAATGGGCGATCGCTCTTGACGGCTAGTACCGATGGTAAAGCTCGAATCTGGCAAGTTGCAACTGGGCGGATTCAGAAGGTGTTACAGCATCCAGGAGCTGTAAACCAAGCTACTTTTAGTCGCAGTGGTCAATGGATTGCCACTGCCTGTGATGATGGTCAAGCTCGCCTGTGGAATGCCCAAACTGGACAACTTCAACAGCTTTTCTCTCATGCAGGTGAAACTGCACGAAGCTTAGATCACGAAAATCCATCGCTAGGAAAGCCTTTGGTTAGCCCGACTTCGGGTGCCACAGGTCAAAGCGATCGCCTGCTATATCACCGCTCTAAATTGCCCCATCAAACTAAGTCGACTCCGATCATTCAGGTGATTTTTAGTCCAGACGAGAAGTTGATTGCTACGGCTGACCCCGGCCAGCGAGTCCGACTATGGAATCTGCGCTCTGGACAATTGTGGACGCAACTGAGCGCCCGCCGAGATTTACCCACCATGATTCGTTATGCAGGACCAGAACCCATTGCCTTTAGTCCTGATGGAGATTACATCCTCACGACCACCCGCAATCAGGTCGGCGATCGTAGCACTGCCTACACTGCTCATCTATGGGAGGTCTATACCGGACGCGAAGTCAGTGTGTTACGGGGGCATCAAGGCGCGATCGAGGCGGCTCAGTTTAGCCCTGACGGTGCTTATATTGCGACTGCGAGTGATGATAGCGTGGTGCGCTTGTGGGCCACTCAACCCGGTGGTGAACTCCCAACCTTGGCTATGGCAAAAGCACCGATTCAATGGGCTACATTTTTGCAACCTACTGGGTCGCGATCGCTCAAAAACAGCACTTTGACGGCTCAAGCAGCCCCACAGGGGTTGGAAGTACTGCTATCCCTGCCTTCACGCTTAAATTCTCGCTTTACAAAAGCGGCTTTTTCAGCCAATTCCTCGTCTTTCTCGGATAGTACGGCTTCCAGTCCCGCCTCGGTCGCTTCCAATCTACTGAGCCGCATGGTGACTGCTACTGCCGCTGGCAATCTGCAAGCTTGGCATCTCTCTGGGAACCCAGTCACGGAGAACTTTTCTCAATCAAAGGCTGGTGGGCGGTTTGGGGTGTCAATCACTCAACAAACAACTGAGGTAGATCTACAGTCAGCTGAGGCTCTGTTGAGTCACTCATCCAGTGGCAATCTCAGTGGTGTTGCCCTGAGTCCGGATGGTGCAACGCTAGCAGTCGCTAAAACTGATGGCTCGATGGAGATTTTGCAACTACAGGATGAGCAGAAGCCGAAATTGTTGCGACGATTGCAAAATATACGCGACGTTAAGGCGAAATCGGTGACCAAGTCCACGATCGCTACGCCGCTTGTCATCCGCCAACTGAGTTTTAGCCCGGATGGCCAGAAACTACTAGGGATAGGAGACGACTTGACGGTACGGCTTTGGCATGTAGCTTCAGGGCAACCGTTACAGAGTTTGCACGGGCATCATGCCACAATCGAGCAGGCGCACTTTAGCCCCAACAATCAGCAGGTGATTACAGCCAGTTGGGATCGAACCGCTCGGATTTGGGATGTGGCATCCGGGAAGCTAGTGCGCTTACTAGCGCATCAGGATGTCGTGAGTAGCGCCTTTTTTAGCCCAGACAGTCAACTTGTGGTAACCGCAAGCTGGGATGGTGCCGCTAGAGTATTTGACCCAACGACCGGGGGTTTGCGGGTGGTCTTGGCTGGTCATCGGGGGCCTGTGCTGGATGCTGAGTTTAGTCCAAATGGGCGATCGCTGGTGACGGCTAGCGCAGATGGTACAGCTCGTCTCTGGGATGCTCAAACAGGCACCGAACAAGCGCAATTGCGGCCTTCTAGTCCTAGTAATGCATCGAATCGGGTACGGCGAGCTTTCTTTAGCCCCGATGGTCAATACATCGCTACTCTGGGTGACGATGGCAAAGTGCGTCTTTGGGCTGCCACTTGGGAGGTTCTGCTCAAGTTGGCTCGCGATCGCACCTTACGACAACTGACGACCGAAGAATGCATCCGCTACCTGCGCCTTGCGCCTAATGATTGCCCAGCGTTACCCGCTCAAGGGGCCGAGGCTCAAGATGCTAAGGAGTCCTCTGTAATGGAGGCGATCGCAGTTCAGCAACCTACAAATTAAATTAGGTGTTTCACTTACTATTAAGGCTCAGGCATTCCAGTAGCAAATTGAGTATCCTAGTAGTAAAAATTAGGATCACAATAGATCTGAGTTTTTGATTTAATTTGAAGTTTGAACTCCTCAATCGTGGATTGATCAAACTTCATGCTTCAATTTTGCGTATGGCGGGTAGATAGGTAGGGAACGTGGCACAGGCTTCATCTCGGCGGCGGCAACTCATCAACGAAGTGCAGGCATCTCTGCCAGAGTTTCCAGTTGCAGCATTGAAGCAACTGTTCTGGCTAAGTTCTGGAGATCAAGGGTCTAGAACTTGGTTCTGGGGTATGGCAGTCATGGTAGTGCTGCTAATTTGGCACTGGAAGCTACTGTTTGCTCTGGGGATCGGTACTCTGATTCTGTTGCTGACTCATTCATTGCAGGCAGGAACCTGGCAGATCCCTTGGGCAGACTTGCGCCGCCACCTAAAAGGAACTAAGCAGCGCTTTGGCTTAGCAGTAGCCAGCGGAGCCATCGCGGCCCTTAGTACCTATATTTCCCTAGTAATTTGGAGTGAGGCTGAGAACTTTTGGAGTGCTACAGGAGCTATCCTTCAGGGTTTTGGCACATTAGCTGTCCTGGTCCTATTCATTGGGCATCTTTTGGAGCATCAGGATGAACAGCCGACCGCCCGTTTTGATCAACTCGTGCGCGATTTAACTCATGCGGATGCCTTGAAGCGCCTGATTGCCGTCCATCAGCTCACTCAAGCCGTGACTGTTCCAACTGCCGATCGCAATCAGCGGCGCTCAGTGGTGGATTATCTTCGGTTGCTGCTGAGCCAAGAGTCAGAACCCGTAGTTCGTAACGCTGTGCTTCAAAGTTTACAATCTTTAGAAAAGGCGCATCGAATCACCCAAGCTCAACTGCCTGCCGCTTCTGCGCCAGTGGTGAAGTATGCAGCAACGCGAGTGCGGCGGCCTGTGGCTACAGTACCCCTGACTAAAGTAAAGTTGTAGTGAGTTTGTGTTAGCCGAGATTTGACTTATAATAGAGAAGGAAAATAGTAAGCCAATCTCAGTACTGGCTATTCACCCATCCCTTGGCTCACAGATTTGACGATTGCGATCGCCAATTTTGATTTGGGGTGTTAGATTCGAATAGAATTACTCCGCCTCTTGACAGCGATTGTACATTGAGTATTTGAGGTCGTGAGTAAGCTCAACGAGGGATAGCTGAGTGAGCATCAGATAGGTTAAGGGCATTAAGTATGCAAAATGAAGTGACAGTCTCGAAACCCATCCGCTCCCTAGACGATGCCTTAAACCGTTGCCAGGTTTTGGGGATGCGTCTGAGTCGTCAGCGTCGCTTCATTTTGGAGTTGCTGTGGCAAGCTCATGAGCACTTGTCAGCCAGAGAAATTTATGACCGCCTGAATCGTCAGGGTAAGGCGATCGGACATACCTCGGTGTACCAAAATCTGGAAGCTCTTTCCGCGCAAGGCATTATTGAATGTATTGAGCGATCGGACGGTCGTCTGTACGGCAATATCAGTGATTCTCACAGCCATGTGAATTGCCTTGATACGAACCAAATTTTAGATATTCATATCGAATTGCCGGAAGACATTATTCGGCAGATTGAAGCGCAAGTCGGAGTCAAAATCACCGATTATCGGATTGACTTTTTTGGCTACCGAGGCGCTGAAGTGGCAGCAACGCAAGCGTCGTAAGCCTAGCAATCTTTTAGAAGTGCTGCAATTCAGCCCTTCGTCCAATCGAAGTCATTTTATTGCTGGATGAGTCACTACACTTTGGTAGGTTTGGCTTCATTGCCGAGTAGCTATGCGATCGCTATGTTTTATTTAGGGATCACTCAAGCGTTTAGTTCCGAAAGTTTCAACAGAGTAGTTGGCGATCGCTCAGCCGCAACTGTGACCCTACCACGGCAGGAAGCTGGATCGTCCTAGCTAAGCTTGTCTTAGCCACTGTTGAGTAATCAGTGCGCCTCTCACAACCTACTCGGATGGCTATAGATAAATTAATGATTCGATTTTGGTCACTGTGAGTTTGCAGTGCTTAAAGTTAGAGTTGATAAAGCCTGTTGGATGACCCTCCTACAGCTCGCTCACCTTCAGGGTAGGAAAGCGCTAAAGTTCGTGTATCGTAATATTTCTATGGCTTGTTAGAGTTTTGACTGCAATGATCCGGATACCTGCTATACAACTAGGGTATTGGATTAGGCCAGTCTTGACCGTCATTCTTCGCTCCTCACCAGCACTCTATCCTCGCCCCAGGCACCAATTGCACTTCTAGCAATCGTTAATGCTCACTTTGCAAACGTTAACTCTCCAATTTCGGTCGGGCTAACTAAGCTGTACCTGTGAGTAGGGCTGCAAGTCTTTCTGACAGACACAACTCCCTTAAATTTTGGGAGAGGTCGATGGGTGCCATATGGGTTTCTCTAGGTAATCGCAACAGCCGCAATTATGGCGAGAAGACAATTCTACCGATTTCGTATTCATGCTGGGAATCAGTTTCGACCTTGGCACCTGGGGCGACAATCTAACCCACAGCCAAAAACTGAGTTGGCAGAAATTTTGGCTGAGCCGACTGAGGAGCCAGGGAATGGCACAGTCTCAAACAATGCTGAACGGGAAGCGATCGCTCAGTCGGCTGCTTTTGCCGATAGACCCAATGGCACCCGAAAGGTAACCAAGGATGAGGCCGTTCAGCCAGCCGCTAATCTAGCCGATCCCCAAGGGCCAGAGGCCATGCCTACAGATTCACCAGTTCTGGAACCACGCCGTAAGCGTGGCTGGAGCTGGTCATTAGTTTGGCTGAGCGTGGTGCTGGTCTGTGGTGGTACCGGGGCAATGGCGTTGGTTTGGCTGACCATGCTGCCACCGCCACCCAATTGCCAGCAAATTTCACCTCTAGCCGCTGATGCGGAGCGGCTGTACTGTGCCCAACAAGCGGCTCAGTCCGGCGAACTCAAGCAACTGATTGCCAGCGTGGAGTTGGTGAAGCATTGGTCTACTGAGCACCCCCTGTATAGCAGCGCTCAAAGTTCTTTAGCTGAGTGGTCGCGGGGGCTGTTGGCGATCGCCAATCAAAAGATTGGGCAGAATCAGCTGGAAGCTGCTGTAGAGATCGCCCAAAAAATTCCGCCCAGCAGTCCTCTCTATCAGGACGCACAAGCAGAGATCTCCGCTTGGCAGCAAGATTGGAACCAGGGCGAAAAGATTTATGACCAAGCCCAAGCCGCGATCAAAGCTCAGAAATGGCAAGAAGCTTGGAAGCAATCTCAAGCGTTGGCAGGGTTAACCAACGAGCATTGGCGGCAACGGGTGACAGCCCTCCGGCAGCAAATTGCGGTGGAGCGGTTGGCGTGGCAGCAATTGCAACGGGCTGAGAACTTGGCCCAAGCAAATACGCCAGAAGATTTATCAGCGGCGATCGCTTTATTGCCGAAGATCACGCCTAAAACTCATGCTAAAACCATTGCAGAGACGAAAAAAGTCACCTGGAGCAAGGATTTACTGAAATTAGCGGCGGCTCAACTGAAACAACAACAGTGGGAGTCTGCGATCGCGATCGCTGAGAAAGTGCCCGCTGGAGTTTCGGTCCTCGCTGAAGCTCAAGACCTAATTCGCTTAAGTCGGGCTTACCAAGCAGCGGCGCTCGGCAAAGTTCCAGGCAAACCTTTACATGAGCAGCTTTGGAGCTTAGTCACAGCGCTAGAAGTCTTACGCCAAATCGAGCCAGGGCGACCTTTATATAAAACGGCGCAAGCCCAGAGAGAGCGTTGGGAAATGCAGCGCCAAGACTTAATCAATTTGCAATTTGCCCATACCTTAGCCAACTTAGGACAAGTTCCGGCTTTACGCTTAGCGATTGACCAAGCGAAGCTGGTTGTGCCAGGTCGTCCTCAGCGACTGCAAGCGCAAACCTGGATTGCTCACTGGCAAAAAGAAATTCAGCGGGTGGAAGATCGACCTTATTTAGCGCAGGCTCAACAGTTAGCCAAGGTAGGGACAGTGAGCAGCTTACGGCAGGCGATCGCGGCGGCTAGTCAAATTTCTCAGGGGCGGGCTCTCCGGATTGATGCCCAAACCGCGATCGCGACTTGGAAGCGCCAGATTCAGGTGGTTGAAGACCAACCAATCTTAGACCAAGCTCGGACTTTGGCGAATCAAGGTAACTTAGGCAAAGCGATTGAAGTGGCAGGACAAATTCGCTCAGGTCGGGCTTTGTATCAGGAGGCTCAGGACGCGATTTATGATTGGGCGGCACAAATTCAAATTGCAGAAGATCGCCCTATTCTAAACGAGGCTTACAGTCTGGCAAGCCAAGGAAACTTGAGTCAAGCCATTAATGTGGCAGCCCAAATTAGTTATGGCCGAGCGCTCTATGGAGAAGCTCAAGGCGCGATCGCGAATTGGTCTGCCGAGCGGGATGCAATTTTAGCGGCCCGTGAAGCCGAAGCTCGACAAGCTGCCCAAGACCAGCAAGCTGCCCAAGACCAGCAAGCTGCCCCCGCAGAAACGCCTGCAGAAACGCCCGCAGAAGCTCCAGCGACCGATGACCCTGAGCCTGATTCTGATCCCTCAGGGGCAGCAGAACCAACTTATTCAGGAGAGCCAGAACCGCCAACGGACTCAGCGCCCAGTGAATAAAGCTAGGTAATTAAGCGAATTCAGAAGGCTTAAGTATGCTAGCGTCAATCTTGGATTCGACCTGAGCTGCAACTTGAAGCAGTTAGCAACCTGAATCATTGCTAGGCTCAGGGAAACTTGATTGCCAGTTATGGAACATTGGGCACTCGAAGTGCAATGACAGAACCGCTAGTAAAGCTGCTATTAATTGATGATGACTTGGTATTCCGGCTAGGATTGCGAACTTGGCTGGAGCAGTTTCCTGACTTACAAGTCATTGGGGAAGCCGAGACAGAAGCCACTGTGCTACAGATTTTGGCAGCTTCTCCCGCAACGCTGATCATTCTGAATTTAGATTTGGGCAGGGCAGTTTCAACCTGGACAAGCCGGGATCAGGAAGCGGGGCTACAACTGTGTCAGTTACTGAAGCGGCAATATCCCCAAATTCCGATTTTGCTCTTGAGTGCATCCCCACTTCCAGAGGCGATCGCGGCTGCCCGTCAAGCAGGAGCGGAGGGATATTGCGCCAAAGGCACCAGAGTTACAGAGCTATTAACTGCCATTCGGCAGGTGGCTACAGGGCAAAGTTATTGGCCTGCAAACGCTCCTACGACGATCGCTCCATCGACTCAGCTAGGTGCAGCTTTGCCAGTCAGCGATCGCCCCCTTGCCGTCTCCCAGCGCCATCCATTGCTTGCCTTGTGGCAAAAGCAACGACTCTCGGGCTTACAGCAAATTGATGCTGCTTTGGCAGCGATTACGGCTCAACTACGACAACCAGGGTTGCCAGTTCTCGATCGCGCTGTGTTGGCGGGACGGTGGCGAGAACTGCGGGCAGCTCGCTGGGTGGTGAATCAGCTATTAGCTCCGCCTGAGCCTGATCCAGAAACACTGCGCGATCGCTCGTCCACCCTTTCAGACATCAGCCGATGGGAAGAAAGCGGCTGGGAAGAGAGTGCATGGGAAGAGAGCGATCGCCGCATCCCAGTTTCAGAGCCTAGCTTGCGCATATCTTCAGGCTCAGAACTGGTGGCTAGCGCCCCTATAACTTCGCCAGAGCTAGCAGCGCGGCCTCTACAATCTCGCCTATTTGACCGGACAGTGAGTAAGTTGCAATCTCCCCTGCAGAATCTCAGCAACACCCCTCTAGAAATCGATATTCTGCGCGAAGAAAAAAAGCGAGAACTGCTCTACATTATTTTGCGTAAGTTAGAAGAAACGCTGGATGAGTTGCGATTTGCGCAAGTCCAACCTGCTCAGTTGTTGGAAAAACAACCTGCTGTGATTCGGGATTTGTGGGTCGCAACTACCACAGATTTTTTTGGTAAATACTATACGTTGCAGTTGGGAGCGATGAACTTAGAAGTCGTGAAAGTTTTGCTGCAAGATACCCCAACTGTAGAGAGCGAAATTCTTAATAAAACTCCCCTGAGCTGGGATCTGTTTGCTTACCTCTTATTTCAAATCCCCCTCGTTGTCGACAATGTACCTTATGCTGCTCATACTCCAGAGGCGATCGAGCGAGCAGAATGTTTATTGCAAAACCTACTGCTGCAACTAGCCAACGCTGTCATCCAACCCTTGCTTAATCACTTTGCTGATGTGGAAGTGATTAAGCAAACCTTTTACGATCGCCGTCTGATTTCCACTCGTGAAATTGAGCGATTTAGAAATAGTTTGTCTTGGAAATATCGGCTTGAACGTTATGTGGGTGAGCCCAAAGCGATTTTTGAAAGTCAATATGAATTATTGGTTTTAGATAGTCGAGGCATTGCCAAAACCTCAATTTATTCTCCTCGCAACCAAGAACTGAGAGAATTAGCGGGTCTGCAACTCGCCGTTACTTTGGTATTAGAAACTAGGGATGCGATCGCACCTCGGTTTCGCTCAGCGATCGCGTTTTTGGGCAGTGGTTTCGTTTATGTCTTAACTGAAGTGCTGGGGCGAGGCATTGGCTTAATCGGGCGCGGCATTTTGCAGGGGATTGGCAGTGCTTGGCAAGACACCAAGATTGGTAAAAATGGTGAACGTCCTAAACAGTAACTTCAGGATTTCAGCGGCGTCTGGCGTAGCGACCCACCAATTCTGCTGCCCCTAAGATATGTCCGTTCATTGCTGCTTCCAATTGCGCTTTGGTCGCACCTGATTGCAAAGATAAGGTGCGATCGAGTGCGTAGAGCTTGAAGATATAGTGGTGCGTGCCATTGGGAGGACAAGGGCCACCGTACCCTAGACTGCCAAAGTCATTTTTACCGTGGGTGCCGCCTTTCAGGAGCGTGGCTTGGGGAGCGATGCCTTCAGGTAGGTGGAGCGTTTCCGGCGGCAAGTCGTAAACCACCCAATGTACAAAAATGCCGACCGGGTCATCCGGGTCATCTACAATCAGCGCCAAGCTTTCCGTTTCGGCTGGGGGTGCGTCCCAACTTAAAGGTGGCGAAATATTGGCCCCATCGCAGGTGTACTGAGATGGAATTAAACTGTCAGCTTCAAACGCAGAGCTTTCAAGTTTCATGGTTTTCACCCAGTGCCTTTTTCCTGGATGATAAGTCGCGATCGCTAAAGCGGCTGGTAGAAGATAAAAAGCTTAGCGATCGCGTTTGCTGGTGTCCACCTAGACGCTAAGTTTAAGCGCTAAAGTATTTTGCCTCTGGGTGATAGGCAATCATCGCCGTAGTGGATTGCTCTGGGTAGAGTTGTTCGCTTTCGTCCATGTGTAAGTGGATGCGATCGCTGCCTAACAAGTCCAGCAATTTGTATTGGTCTTGCATGTTGGGGCAGGCGGGATAGCCGAAGCTGTACCGGGAGCCACGATAACGCTGCGCCAAGATATCCCGGATGTTTTCGGGGTCTTCGTTGCCAAAGCCCAGTTCACGACGAATCCGGGCATGAAGCCACTCGGCCAGAGCTTCCGCCATCTGCACCGCTAATCCGTGGAAGTAGAGGTAGTCGGTGTAGTTGTGGGCCTCAAACAGCTTTTTGGCATATTCCGTAGCAATCTCGCCCATTGTTACCGCTTGCATCGGGAACACATCGACCTGGCCTGACTCCTTGGGAGCAAAAAAGTCAGCAATACAGAAGCGACGGAGCGATCGCTGACGCGGGAATTTGAAGGTCGCGGTTGGTTCTGGCAAGGGCGAACTATTGGTTCCTACAGAGGGATCATATAGATGCAGAGAGTTTCCTTCCGCCTGACAAGGGAAATATCCGTAGATGGCTTGGGGATGGAGTAATTTCTCCTTAACGATCTTCTGTTTCCACTGCTCTAGAACCGGATAGACCTTCTCCTGCAAGAAAGCATCATACTCTTCGCGAGATTGTTCTCTGGGCTTACGAAACTGCCATTGTCCAGCGATCAATGCTTGCAGATCGAGATATCCAAATAGCTCCTCCACAGGGATATCCTCGGACTGCAAAACTTGGGTGCCCCAGAAAGGAGGGGTGGGTCGAGGGATATCACTAGCGATCGCTTCAGAACGCTGAGTATCTTCTTCGGAAGGATGTTCGCTCTTAGCGTTCCCGAAGGGTGGGATGAGGGATGAGGGATGAAGAGATTCGTCAGGGTCTGTAGCTTCTAAGCCCTGAGTTGCTGCCACCTCTTCCCCTTCATCCTTCATCTTTCCGCCTTCATCCCTCAAAAATCCCATGCGATCGTCCCATTCACCTGCAATTTTGGCAGGCATGAGCTTATCCATAAAGTGGAGATCGGAGAAGGCATCTTTGCCGTAGATTACCTGGCCTTTGTAGGCGCGGCGGCAATCTTCATTCACGAACTTAGGCGTGAGTGCTGCGCCACCAAGAATCACTGGAACCGTAATTCCTCGCTCGTTAAATATCTCCAAGTTCTCTTTCATGAACGCAGTAGACTTCACTAGTAGACCGCTCATAGCGATGCAGTCGGCTTGATGTTTTTCGTAAGCCTCAATGATGTTGTCTACAGGCTGCTTAATGCCGATGTTGACAACTTTGTAGCCGTTGTTGGTGAGGATAATATCTACTAGGTTTTTGCCGATGTCATGCACATCTCCTTTTACCGTCGCGATCACCACTGTGCCCTTGGCCTGCCCGGATTCCTCCTTTTCCATGAAGGGTTCTAAATGGGCAACGGCGGCTTTCATGGTTTCGGCAGATTGCAACACGAAAGGAAGTTGCATTTGCCCTGAGCCAAATAGTTCACCCACGACCTTCATGCCATCAAGCAAGAAGGTGTTGACGATCTCTAAAGGAGGATACTTCTCCAGAGCTTTGGTGAGTTGTTCTTCCAAGCCGATTCGCTCACCGTCGATGATGTGGCGCTTCAGGCGTTCTTCAACGGGGAGCTTATCATCTTCCGAGCGATCGCGCTTGGTAGTCTTACCTTCAAATAGCGTGGTGAGTTCGCCTAGCGGATCATAAACACAGACGTCTCCTTCAAATTGCCGCTCATCATAAATCAGCTTGCGGCACACTTCTTGGTGTTCTGGCTCGATCTTCGCCAATGGCAGAATCTTGTTGGGGCTAACAATCGCGGCATCCATCCCTGCTTCCATCGCCTCATGCAAGAACATGGAGTTCAGCACAACGCGAGCGGCAGGATTGAGGCCAAAGGAGACATTGGAGACACCCAAGATCATGTGGCAACCAGGCAACTCAGTCCGAATCCGGCGAATTGCTTCAATCGTGGCTTTACCGTTGGCGCGGTCTTCCTCAATCCCAGTTGAGATCGGCAAGGCGAGGGGGTCAAAGAAGATTTCGTGAGCGGGGATGCCATATTCCACAGCGGCTCGGTAGGCGCGTTGGGCGATCGCGAATTTCCTCTCAGCTGTCCGGGCCATCCCCTCTTCATCGATGGTGCCGACAACCACACCAGCCCCATATTCTTTCGCCAGTTCCAGCACTTTGAAAAATCGATCTTCACCGTCTTCGTAGTTGGTGGAGTTCAGCAAGCACTTCCCGCCCGCAACTTTCAGCCCCGCTTCCATCTTTTCCCACTCGGTGGAGTCGAGCATCAGCGGCAGCGTCACGTTGGTTACGAGGCGCGACACCAGTTCCCGCATATCTCGCACGCCATCACGCCCTACATAATCGACGTTGACATCAAGAATATGGGCACCTTCTCGCACCTGAGCTTTGGCTAGCGATACCAAGCCATCCCAATCTTCCGCATTGAGCAAGTCACGGCACTTCTTGGAGCCACTGGCGTTAAGGCGTTCCCCCACAATCAAGAAAGAATTGTCTTGCTCATAGGGTTGAGCGCTGTAAATCGAGGACGCTGAAGGCACGTAATGGATCGGTGCCCGACCAGTGGACTCAGTAGAAGGCCGCACCTCGCGAGTTTTAGGCGTGAGAGTTTGAGCGACCTCGGCCAACTGCTGAATGTGATCGGGCCGAGTCCCGCAGCAACCGCCAATCACCTGCACTCCCCAATCTTCGATAAACCGCATCAAGGCCATCCGCAGTTCCATCGGGGTCAGCTTATAGTGAGCATGCCCGCCGATGTTTTCGGGTAGACCTGCGTTAGGAATACAAGACACCACAAACGGCGAGTATTCACACAAATACTTGATATGCTCGGCCATGCGATCGGGTCCAGTGGCGCAGTTGAGGCCCAGAATATCGATCGGGTATGGCTCCAGGATCGACAGCACTGCACTAATATCAGAACCAACCAGCATTGTGCCCTGGACTTCCATCGTCACCGACACCATCAACGCGCGGCGACCGCCCTTCTTCTGAAAGACTGATTCCACCGCATTCAGCGCTGCCTTAATTTGCAGCACGTCTTGGCAGGTTTCGATAATGAACAAATCCACTCCACCATCAAACAACCCTTCAGCTTGCTCGGCAAAAGCAGCTTTGAGGGTGTCATAGTCGATGTTGCCCAGCGTCGGCAGTTTGGTCCCTGGCCCCATTGAACCCGCCACAAATCGGGGTTTTTCGGGGGTGGAAAACTCAGCCGCTACACTTTTTGCCAGCTCAGCCGCAGCTTTGTTGAGGTAATAAGCCTTGTCAGCCAAGTCGTACTCAGCCAAAACGAACGAGCTAGCGCCAAACGTATCGGTCTCAATCACATCGGCTCCCGCAATCAGGAAGTCGCGATGCACCTTGGCGACAGCTTCAGGCTTGGTATGGATTAGATATTCGTTACACCCTTCGTACTCCGGGCCACCAAAGTCTTCAGCAGTCAGGTTCTGGGTTTGCAGCGAGGTACCCATTGCCCCATCAAACACAAGAACAGGGCGAGCGGGACTGTGAAGACGCGCGAGGAAGGGGCTAGTCATAGCGATACTGAGCGAGGTTCTTAAATAATCATGATCCAGTAAGCTCTAGATTACCAATCCTGCTCGGTATCTGGGGAGTTTTTATAAATTGAAGGTGCGCGATCGCTAATCTGAATAACTAAGCTTTTTGACGCTCAGCAATTTGGATGAGTAACCGCAACGCTTCATTGACCGCTTTAGCCGTTGGGAATGCTTGAGCTACATCAGGATCTAGCAATACCAAATTAGTTCCTGCCTGATAGCGCTCTGCATATTTGCCTCGTACACCTCCCTGAAGCTGAGAAAAATCGTATTCAGAGCGCCATTCATCTTCTAGTTCGTGATCAGTTTCCTTCTTCATAAAATCTCTGCTCTTGGCGTGTCGCGATTCGGGCGCTAATAATACGGGTGCGATCGCCTCGATCGGTATGAGCTACAACCAGCAATCGGCCCAATTGAGATAACCCGATAGTAACGTATCGGCTCTCTCCAGTTAGTGCATCCCCAAAACTTAGGTAAGGCGATCGCTAATCTGAAAAAGTATTGGAGCGATCGCGCTTGACCAAAACTTAGGAGGAGCGATCGCTGCTAGATACTAACGATAGAGCTAACCAATAGAGTTACATCTGGAAAGGCGACAGGGGCGATTGTTCCTTGGGTGAGAGTTGATTTTGATGTGTACTCCCCATCTTGAGGATCGCGGAATACAACCAGTTGTCTCTTTTTAAGGTTGGCTACCCAATACTCTGGGATTACAGCTTCAGCATAGACCTTGCTTTTGAACTCCAGATCTTTTTCTAAAGTGGAGTCTGAGTATTCAATCAACCAAAAAACGTTTTCTGGGTAAGGGTGATGCTGTAAGTACTCTCGCCCTAACCGTTGCACAACTGCAATATCTGGTTCTGGCTCGGAGTTGTTGGGTAATGTAATAGGTTTAGCTGCACGAATAAGAGCGCGATCGCCCAGTAACCGACTGAGATAGTCTCCTGCTTCACTGCTGAAATAAGCATGAGCTTCTCCCTCCGGTGCCATCTCAACAATTTCTCCCTTCAGCAATTCCACCCGGCGATGATCCAAAATACCTGCTGCGATTATGCGATGGTATTCATCTATCGTCCACTTAGCAACAGTGACGCTCATAGGCGATCGCTTGATTCTCAACTTATCTCACATCGTAGCTCAGCCAGAAACGTGTATCCGAAATAGTATGATCGCGCTTGACCAAAGTTTGAAGGGGCGATCGCTTTATGTTTTGTCTTCTTTTGCCCATTCATAAGGCTGGAGTTTAAACTCCAACACTTTTTTGAAGTCATGAATGATCGATCGCATACTCTCAATACTGGTGATGGGGGTCTGTTGTCCTTTTTTCCAGTCTGTGCGATCGACGGTGCCAATGACGAGGTAATCATTACCAATCAAATTTGGTTTGCCCTATTGCATACACATTGCTGCTAATAGTTCCTCCAATTCATCTTGATGAAGAATTAGTAGCTCGCAGGAAGGGCAATAACGACAGGTCTTATTGAGTATGAGAGGTTGTATTGGTTCTAAGAACACGAAGAGAGGAAACTTCGTAGTTTGGTTTTAGCCTCGCATTTGGGGCAGGAAGTAAACCGTGCATCTTTGTAAGGATTCAAGAAAAATTTGTGGCGAGGTGTTTGCTTGTCGAAATGTTTCATTTTCCTCCCCTGTTCAGCATTTTAACGTTAGACTAGCCGATCGCGATCGCCTGATGCCGTTTTTGATGTTTTTTAACTGAACTTACTGGTTACTCCGGTTTAAGCTGACGTTATAGGGAGTTATGTCACGAGAGAGTGCCTTATGTCTGACACAAAAACTCTACCTCGCCTCAGCGAAGCGCAGGTTCATCAACTTGCGACCAAGCAGAGTTTTGAACGGGGCGATCGCTATTACCGCGATGGTGCAATGATCAATCCAACACTTCAAGGATTGGAATTGCGGGCAGATTGTCAAGATTCAGGGCTCTATTACTGTAGTTCTCTGGGTGCACGTAGATGACATAGCCAAAGCTATTGCCAAAGGCACCTAATACCAATGTTATGGGACTAGATAGTTCAGAGCGATCGCCCTTGTACTCCAATTGCAAAGGCGATCGCTTTTTGTAGTTTTATGGCCTGAACATCATTATCTAGTTAGGCAGACATCACCCAACTCTGGAGATTAGAACTGAATTGAGTGAGGTCTACGTTTTTCACAATGGCAACAGTTTGGGCAGAACTAGTCTGGAACAGAATATCTGCGCCTTGAGGAATTGCTACCCTAATGCTGCTACCAGAAGTCACAATCGAGTCGGTGCCAATCTGGAAATCTGTAATGACGTGAGGAGTGCCAGGGACGACGGACTCGTTAATCCAGAACTGGTCTCGGCCTGCTCCACCCGTCATGGTGCTGCCTCTACTGCCACCAAATAACAAGTCATCACCATCACCACCCAGCAGTTGGTCTGCGCCACCGAGTGCGCCTACTCTGCCCTCTGACTTGCCATACTGCATGTAGTGAGCAAAACCACTGGTGAAAACTCCCTGAGTCACTGCTGTTGCGACATCTGAGTTGCTTCCTAGATAGTAGCTTTCACTATAGAAAGTGCTGGGGTTGCGGCCTTCTCGATGGCCATGTTGAGTAAAGTGATCAAAGCCAGTTTGAAAGGCACCCGCAGCGACTGCCGCCGCAACATCTGAGTTGGTAGATAGGTAGTATCTCTCGCTGAACAGCAAGTCATCACTACGACCCTCAAACTGTCCATGAGCCAAAAAATGCTCTAAGCCGCTGCTGATGACACCCTGAGCTACAGCCACAGCTACATCTGGATTCTCACCTAGATAAACTGTTTCATCAAAAAAGGGACTAGCGACTCGACCTTCATACAGACCGTGGTTCACAAAATGAACGAGACCACTGCTGAAGACACCTTGATCTACAGCCGTTGCCACATCCGGGTTCTGCTCCAAGTAGAGAGCTTCATCATAGAACTCGCTGGGGTTACGTCCCTCATAGAGACCGTGTTGAGTAAAATGGTGAAAACCGTTGCGAAATACGCCTTGACCCACTGCTGCTGCGACATCTGGATTCTGCTCCAGATAGAAGGATTCATCAAACAGCTGAGTGAGGATGCCTCCATCAGGTGCTCCAGTGAAACGAGCTTGCTGAGCGAGGGTGAGAATACCTTCAGAGGTAGACTCAGCGATGAGGGTATCATTCCCTGCTCCTCCAGAGAGGATGTTGCTGCCGCGATTGCCGATAATGATGTTATCTAGAGCATTACCTGTGCCATTCGTGTTTTGATGGCCTGTGAGAGTCAAGTTTTCTAAGTTAGGACCTAAAGTCCAAGAAACACTCGATCGCACAGTATCTATACTGCCTACTGCTCCACCATTAAATTCTTCGGCTATGTCTCCAAGGCTGTCAATAATGTAGATGTTGTCACCTTGCCCTCCGGCCATGTAGTCATCCCCGGTGCCTCCATTTAAGACAAAGCTAACACCATCATCTAAAAAGAAGTCGATAGCTTCAAGATAATCATTTCCTGTGCCACCAGATAGAAAGCCACCTCCGTCATAAGCATATATGACGTCGTTCCCTTCACCTCCATCAAGGGTGTTGAAGCCCTCAGCAACAGCTAGATAATCATTGCCTGCACCACCCAAAAGGAGATTGTCACCAAAGGCATCCAGCTGATCATCTCCACCTCTGCCATCTAGAATGTCGAAAAGATCTTCACTTGCGTAATTATTCAAGCTGTTATTTTGATCGTCACCAGCAATGTAAGCCATGTTAGATGTCCTTGAAATTCGTAAAATTTGTGAGTGTTGAATCTTGTCGGCAAGGCAACTCCAACTGCCTGCGATCGCGGTAAGGAGCCTCGGATTTAGATCTGGTATTTTTGGGGTGTAGATACCAGATGCCATCTGAATGCAGAATGTAGAAAATTTGGAAAACGATTGAGAGACGATCGCTTCTGTAAGAGAATCTAAGAGACTAGAAAAACATGGATTACATTACTACCGCAGCTGCTATCTGGAGCGTTGTCTACCGTTAACCGAATAGCCGTCGTCGCTGTTACCAAAAATGATGTCATGCTTGATTCCTCCTAGATGCAGCGGGTGTCTATGTATCACCCTGTGGAATTAATGGTAAATTTTATAACCTTATTTCAGCTTCCTCCAGTAGATTCACCCAGAAGCAGGATTTGGTAGATTTACGGAGAATTTTTCTCCCAGCTCCCTCAAACCCAGTCATTGTCCTATATTGAGCTGCCCTTTAAGTGGCTGAAACCCAACTTTACTGGGTAGGGCGATCGCATCCAGACGAGCAACACTAGACTCTAACCGACATTAGACAAGCGGCAAATTGGAGGCTGGAGGCGTTAAGTTCAGCGGATTTTTCATCTTCCATCGTCATTAATTCACGCTCTTTGGATGATCACAGTACGATCAAGCTGAGGGGTATTAAAGGCTTGGGTTTTGAAACTTGGTGGATAAAAGCTAAGCTACCTCTCTGGATCAGCTTGCAACTTCTTTGGGTTCTATGTTTTTCCCTTCTGCACTCTGGCTTAGTTCAGCGATCGCTCATGATCACTTGAGTGTTTCGCCTGACCTACCTATGACTGAAGTTGTCAAGCTGATGAGCCAAGCTCATAAAAGCTATGTGTTGGTCGTAGATGCAGATCAGCTAGTTGGCATTTTTACTGAGCGAGATGTGGTGAGGCTGACAGCAGCCAAAACTTCCTGGTTGGAGGTGGCGATCGCTACGGTGATGACAACTCCCGTTATCACATTGCAGGAATCTGAAGCTACGGATGTTTTGGTTTTGTTATCGCGCTTATGGAGACATCGGATTCGTCATTTGCCGATTTTAGATCAGCGAGAACGCATTATCGGTGTGGTGACTCGCCAAAGTATCCGCGAAGCCCTCAAGCCCGCAGCGCTACTCAAGGCGCGGCAGATTCATGAAGTCATGGTTAGCCCCGTGGTGGCTGCCCCCATCACGACCTCTGTGCTGCAACTTAGCCAACTCATGCACCAGCACCAGATTAGTTGCGTGGTTCTGGTACAGCCTGAGGCGACAAATCCAGCGATCGCAAAGCCAATTGGCATCTTGACGGAGCGGGATGTAGTGCGGCTACAGGCGCAAAATTTAGACTTGGCCCAAACCTCCGTAGTGGCAGTAATAAATCGGCCATTGCATGCCATCCAACCACAAGCTTCTCTCTGGAGCGCCCATGAGCAGATGCAACAGCATCAAATCCGGCGATTAGTGGTAGTAGGAGAAGCGGGGGAGCTGCTAGGTTTGGTAACTCAAAGTAGCATCCTGCAATCGCTTGATCCGTTGGAGTTACATCCAACATTAGATGCGCTGCAACAGGAGGTAGAGGCTCGGACGCAAGCAATGCAGCAGACCAATGAGCAATTGCAGCGAGAAATTGTGGAACGGGTGAAAGTAGAACAAACGCTGCAAAGTCAAATTGCCAAGGAACAATTGATGAGTGCGATCGCCAATCACATGCGGCAGTCGTTGCATTTAGACACCATCTTGAACACAACCGTGGAGGAAGTGAGGCAGTTTCTGCAAGTCGATCGGGTGCTGATTTACCGCTTTGAATCGAATGGCAACAGTACCGTTGCTGTAGAGTCGGTAGCAACCGATCGGATGTCGATCGTGGGGAAGATGATGGAGGCTGCTTACTTTACCAAGCGTTGCCGCCAGTCTTATCAGATGGGGCAGATGCAAGCGATCGCCGACGTGACCCAAGCCAACTTGCCATCGCGTTACCTGCATTTGCTGGCTCTGCTTCAAGCTCGTGCAGCTTTAACTGTGCCCATTCTTCGAGGCGACGAACTTTGGGGGCTACTCAGTGCCTATCAATGTGCCCAACCGCGACAGTGGCAACCCTTAGAAATTGAGCTGCTGCAACAGTTATCGACTCAGGTCGGCATTGCGATTCAACAAGCCCAGCTTTACCAACAACTAGAAGTGGCGAACCAAGAGCTACGGCGGTTAGCAAATTCGGACGGGTTAACTGAGTTAGCCAACCGTCGCTCTTTTGACGAATATTTAGATAAAGAGTGGCGACGCGCCTTGCGACACCGGACGCCCCTAGCGCTGATCATGGGCGATGTTGATTTCTTTAAACGCTATAACGATTGTTATGGGCATCTCAGGGGCGATCGCTGTTTGCAACAAGTGGCGGCGGTGCTGCGTCAAACAGCAAAGCGACCAGCAGACCTAGCGGCTCGCTATGGGGGTGAGGAGTTTGCCATTCTACTACCCAATACAGAAGATCGAGGTGCGACCTTGGTGGCCACAGAAATTCAAACCCGGATTCAGACTTTGCGAATTCCTCATGCTCAGTCCTCAATTGCGGATTATGTCACCTTAAGCTTGGGGATTGCTTGCTTAGTTCCTCGAACTGGCATTGCTCCCACGTTCTTAATTGCGGCGGCTGACAAAGCTTTATATCAAGCAAAAATGGCAGGACGCGATCGCTACTTGATCTATCAGGAGTCAACTCAAGGCTGAAGTTTCTAATTTATTGGCATTTCTGCACCGAATCTGTCAAAGTAATTCTCAAAGTGCTGTTGCCCCAAGCCCATGCTATCAGCTCGTTTTTTCCGCTTTTTTCAGCACCTAAACTGGAAAACGATTAAAGAAGTCATTGACTCTGCTGGTAAGCAGCGGCTACCAGGGCTCTCCGCAGAAATGGCTTACAACGCCATGTTGGGGCTGTTTCCGGCAATTCTGGCTGTTTTGACGGCGATCGGGCTATTTGAATCCCTGCAAGGAACGCTGCAAAGGCTAGCGTCTCAACTCAGTCAAGTCGCCCCTGAGGAAGTGCAGATTCTCATTCAAAACTTTGTCAGAGGCATCAGCCAAACCCGGAACCGTAGTTTGTTCTCCCTCAGTTTCATTGCAGCAATTTGGGCATCTTCCGGCGCGTTGAGTGCGGCAATGACGGCTTTTGACCACATCCAGCAAGTTCCACCAGAGCAAACTCGTCCGTTTTGGAAAGCTAAGTTGGTTTCTGTCGCGCTTACAGTCGGCACAATTTTGCTGTTACTGATGGCATCGTTTCTGATGTTTATTAGTGATTTGATCGTCAAGCATGTAGCCAGCCAAAGTGGTTTTTTAGGATCAGGGTTGCTGTCAACTTGGCGGCTACTGAGTTGGCCCTTGGCTCTGGGAATTGTCTCAGCAGCGTTTGCCTTTATTTATCGTTATGGTCCTAGTCAATGGAAAATTGGTACGCCCATTATGCCGGGAGCAGTACTGGCAGCAGTATTTTGGGCGATTCTTTCAAGTTTGTTTCGATACTATGTCTCCCATTTTGGCGACTTTAACCGAGCTTATGGTGCCATTGGTGCGGTGATTGTCTTGTTGCTCTGGCTTTACCTCAGCTCCTTAGTGCTCCTAATTGGCAATCAGTTGAATGTCACGGTGGGTGCAGCGATGCGACAACAACACCGACAAAACGTGATTCAGGCAATCAAGCTATCTCGCTCGTTGCAGCCCAGCGACAATCCCACTACCGATAGTCAGAAATAAGAGAAACCAGAGGATGGCGCTGGAAAGAAACGATAAAACACCAAACCCCCTCAAAATCCAAATCACCACGGTAATGCCCAAGCAGATGAAAAAAAACTTGGTAGTAGGGTGAGAAAATTTCCGAGAGAAGTTATGCATTGCTCTTTACGTCCTCAACTCAGCAAAACGCTGTCAGCGATCGCCCTCATTGTGGCATGAGAAATAGAGCGAGTTAAAGCAGTAGGGGCGGCTGAGAAATGTTTAATTAAGTAGAAATTGGTTTACAGATTCTTACAAAATTTTGCGGAATCTTTATTTAGAATCAACCCCTTTTCCTGGAGATCTAGGTAAGGTGGTGAATAAATCAAGTAGAACCTCGGTAGCCAAAATTTCCTAATGCCTGAAAGGGCGAGGTTTTAATCCAGGCTGACTAAGGGTTCTATTGGCTTATCAGGAGTTCCTGAGTCTACATGACTGCTGACCTATTTAATGACGATTGTCTGGCATCGATCCCCAACCGCAGTCAGAGCGAACACGAAGCTCTGCTACGAGGCGAGATTTTACTTAGTACAAGAGCCTATTCTGCTTGGGGAGGGGCGGTTACAGCTTCGATGTATTTGCCCCTGTCGCGATCGCTGGCTTGGCAGCAGCTAACCGACTACCCCCGTTGGGTACAGTACTTTCCTGATCTGGTACGTAGCGAGGTGCTGCAACGAGGCGATAGTCTAGGGTTAGGGGGAAAACGGCTCTATCAGGTGGCGAACAAGGCATTTCTCTTTTTTACCGCTCAAGTTGAGGTTTACCTGCGGGTGGTGGAGACTGTGCATCAAAAAATTCAGTTTCGCCAAGAGCAAGGCAGCTTTACTGATTTTGCCGCTGAATTGACTCTGCAAGATTATCGCACAGGAACGCTTCTGGCCTACTCGGTGCAAGCCACCCCTGCGATTCCAGTTCCGACGCTGTTTGTGCAGCAAGCAATCCAGCTAGACTTGCCAACTAACATGCGGCAGATGCGCCAAGTGCTTTGTGTTAAGTAGATTGAAACTTGGCTTGAGCTAGATTGTGATTGATTGTCCACCCTCATTGACTGAGGTTTTTATGACTGCTTGCTTCCAGCTTCAACCGCGCCCTCAAGATGATGCTTTAACTCCAAAATATGCTCCTTTGGCTCGTCGGAGCAAAATTGGTTGGACAAAAGTGGCGATCGCGGCTTTGAGTTCGGTGATATCGGTCGGTTTGATGGATGCTGCGACAGCGGCAACACCTGCTTCTTTGGCTGACTCTCCCGCAGCCCAGAAACTCAATAAGATGTTTTCCCCCAAGATCCAGCAAGTCCTCAACTCTTGCGCTCAGCAGGGTAGCGTTAACTTGAGCGCGGGCGCTGACAAAGATGGCTCGGTCATTTGCGCTAACGGGACTCGGAACTCCCCGGTGCAATTTAATGAATATGTCAGTACAGTGTCCGATTTTCTCTCAGCTAGTTTCTTAGTCGGGGTGCGTGCCGCTCTACAATCTTATCCAGGGGCACAAATGGATATGGTAACCAGTTACCTAGCCACCCCAGATGGCAAAGCTTCCTTGCAATATGCGCTGACCAATGCCATTACCACCAGTGGCCTAGTGCCGCAAAGTTCTCAGAAGTCTGTCAGTTTTCTAGTGAATCGGGTGATGCAGCGATCGCTACCGATTTTACAAAACACAAATAAATTCAGTAACTTGTTGGGCAGTACAGAGCAGTACCGCAAGGTGGCGAGTAACTTCTGCAAACCCCCTGGCATGACGGTAGAGAAAGCTAGAACCTTAGTTCCGCAACTGGATGCGGTGCAAATCTACGCCATCTGTGTGCAGGAATCCGGCTTATCTGATGAAGTCCAAAAGGAGATCCAACGGCCAAACAAGTAGCCATTCAGAGAGATGGCGGGCGTAATTGCCCAGCTTTGATTCAGTCTGTTAGGAGATGTTAGGAGGGCGATCGCGCTGTTGCTGGCTCTACAGGAGTTTCAGGTGCGATCGCCTCTACGTCTGCTTGCACAATGCGTAAGATTCGAGCAATGTAGGCCGCTCGCTGTTGCTCCCGTTCTGCGGCAGCTTGAGGATCTGGCTGGTAAGCGTCAATTTCTGCGTGGGATAGTAAGCCTTTCGCTTGGGCGAGGCGTTCTACTGTGTCAAGGCGATCGCGTAATACAGAAACCTCTTCGGCGAGGACAAGAACCATTGCCAGCAATTTATCGGTTTCTGGATTCTCGAAGTAAAGGGGTCGTTTGCCTTTGGCGATGGCCATCACTGCTCCTAGGCGATTGCGTCTTGGTTGTACTTGAGAGATCTATAGCAATCCAGAGCAATCCGAAATAGGTTGTGAAAAGTGCATTTCTCACAACCCTCAACCTTATAAATCATTCTGGATAGGACTGCTATCTTTATGGGCAGCTAAGAGAAACCAGTTGCCCCGACTGCCAAAGCCTCCATCTTTTAACTGGCTTGTTTTTAATTCCATTGCTGCCACCGTTTGAGTGATGTTTTCAGCAGCAAAGCCAGCTTGTAGAGTGAGTGCTTCTAAGTCTAGCTGGCGCATCGCTCCCCACCAAGGTTCATTGTTATTTTGAGTTTCCCAGTCAAACATAAAGGCGCTGAAGGGGTCCATGTTGCGGTAGAGCGGCGCTTCCGCATGTACCATTAATCCACCTGGCTTGAGCAGGCGATTGCATTCACGCAGGATATTGGCGATCGCGTGGGGCGGAGCTTCGTGTAAAAGGATATGAGAAACGATGAGATCAAAGGAGGCATCAGGAAAATCTGTATGTTCAGCGTTCTGTTGGGAAAAATGCACCTGCTTCCCTAATGCTTCAGCCCGTGCATGAGCGTAGCGCAGCGTAGGAGCAGCGACATCAATGGCATGTACTTCTGCATCTGGATAGGCATCTACATAAGGCAGGGTGCTATGACCGACCGAACATCCTAAGTCTAAAATCTTCTCCGGTTGCCAATCAGGATATTGCAGCTTGAGATAGTTTTGAATGACTGCTTGGCCTATTGCATCATTCAACGGGCCAAGCCGACCCATCGCATAGAGATAGACACCGCGATCGTAGGTGACTCCTGCTGCAATATCCTCGTCGCGATATTCGCTGTGATACCCCCCTGGCATACAGTGGATATCCACCGCTGTATGATAAGCCGGAACTTCTAACGTGGGATTTAGAGTTAACGAACCGATCGCCTGAGTCTGGAGTTGTTGCGATCGCGCCATCAGTTCTGGAAGTTGTCGCTCAACACTGAGGTTGACGGATTCCCACAGCATCTCCTGAGCGGTACGCCGTAATGCTCCCCACATACAGTAGTAGGATTCTTGCTGCATTAATTGGCGAATTTCATGCTGCGTTTCGGGCGATCGCTGGTGTTCTTGCTCAAAGCGGGGCTTGGCGCGTTTTTCGTAAATGGTGCGGTTATTCGGTGAGATCTGTGTCGCAATATGTTGTTTTAGACTATGAACAAATTGCTGGCGGGCCAACTCATCATGGGTGGGTTGCGGTAACATCGCATGTTGTACTTGCTCATCCATGACGGCACCTCCAAGCTCTAAAACTTTTGATTCATGAGCCTACGTGGTGTAGATCCAATCACCTTCGAGGCAGAGACTCACCCACTAATCTATCGGCTGGAGCTGCATCTGCCGCGATCGCGTTGTAAAAATTTGTACACTAGGGAGCAAGATGGTTTGAGTTTCAATGGAGTGCTAGACACGCTTTTGGGCGTGGCCGATTTTAGTGCAGTAATTACTAAAAAAGACCCCTGAAAGTTTAATCTCAGAGGTCTTTTAGTTTCATCCATCTGGTATGCCAGGAACGAGACTTGAACTCGTGACACGAGGATTTTCAGTCCTCTGCTCTACCAACTGAGCTATCCCGGCGAGGGGCGCTTTGTTTTCGGCGCTTTATTAAATTAACAAATCTATCTAACTGTGGCAAGAGGTAAAGTCAAAAATTTTCGGATAACCTCCTCAAGGGATTTGTTGAGCGGGTGAGCGAGTCACCTGGAGTTGGAAAGAGCCGCCTGTAGTTTGCCCAAAATTTTGTACTCGGATTGTATAGCGATCGCTCTGGGGAATCGTAACCGCAAGAGCAGCGTTGGTCGTGCCATCTTCAGCATCATCGTTCTCAGCCAGTGTAGAGCCATCGGGTGAAATCACAGCCAGCATGGGGTCGAAGGTTGTTGAAGTCACGGTGATGGTAATTTGCTCTCCCGCCTTACAGGTGATCACATAATCTCTAGCAAAACCTCCTTGCCCTGTAGGAATATCCCGGTTAGAGAGTTGATCGGAAATCGCGCGATTGAACTGCAAGGCTGACGGTTTATAGAGCTGACTCCGGGCCTCAACGGCAACGGGAGCGAAAGTACTAGCGAGGACTGCCGAGGTTAGGGATAGGACAAATTTAGGCCAGCAAGCAGCAGGACGATTCAATACAAAGAAGTCTAGCGATCGCATGAGACAGAGATGAGAGTAAAGAAAAAGCAACCGAGTTAACCTAAGTAAGCTTGCTTGACGCGATCATCTTGCAGCAGGTCTTGAGCAGGTCCGGTGAGGGTAATTTGGCCTGCCTCCAAGACATAGCCCCGATCGGCAGCTTGCAGGGCGAGGTGAGCGTTTTGCTCTACGAGCAGAATTGTGACACCAGTATTACGCAGATTCTTGATGATATTGAAGATTTCCCGCACGATCGCAGGGGCTAAGCCTAAACTGGGTTCGTCTAACAGTAACAACTTGGGGCGGCTCATCAACGCGCGGGCGATCGCTAGCATTTGTTGCTCCCCACCACTGAGGGTGCCTGCGAGTTGGTAGCGCCGTTCTGCCAAGCGGGGAAACAGTTGAAATTGCTGCTCGATGTCTTGCTTGACGGCAGCGGCATGGGAGCGGACATAAGCGCCTAGCTCCAAGTTGTCGAGAATAGTTTGCTTGGCTAAAACTCGGCGGCCTTCCGGGGAGTGAGCCATGCCTAGGGCCACTACTTCATGCGCTTTGCGACGGGTAATGTCGCGTCCAGCGTAGACAATTTGGCCGTGGCGCGGATTCAAGATGCGAGAGATGGTGCGGAGTGTGGTAGTTTTGCCTGCTCCGTTCGCGCCGATCAGGGTCACCACTTCACCCTGGTTCACCACTAAGTTGATTTCTTGCAGAGCTTGGATGCCTCCGTAGTTGACGCTGAGACCGCGCACCTCTAGCAGGGGTAAATCGGTTGCAGGATGCCTTTGCGGTTCCATTTGCTCTTGGGTTGTACTCATACATCGCCCCCTAAGTAAGCTTCGATCACGGCAGGGTTGGCTTTCACGTCAGCAGGCTGACCGAGGGCAATCAGTTTGCCAAAATTGAGTACTGCAATGCGATCGCACAGCCCCATTACCAGCGGCACATGATGTTCGATCAGCAGGACCGTCAAGTTAAATTGGGGGCGAATATCGCGGATAAACTCACTGAGTTGTTGTTTTTCGTTGGGGTTCATGCCTGCCGCAGGTTCATCTAGGAGCAGGACTTGCGGCTCCAATGCTAAAGCACGGGCAATTTCCAGGCGGCGTTGGTCTCCGTAGGGAAAGTTGCAAGCTTTTTCTGTAGCGCGATCGCTCAACCCTACCAGTTTGAGGAGTTCTAAAGCTTTTGCTTGAGTTTGGCGTTCCTCTTGGGGAGCAGGCGGCAAGCCAAACACACCCGTAAACAGGCCACTTTTGGTATGAATGTGCTGTGCGATCATGACGTTTTCTAGCGCCGACAAGTCAGCAAACAGACGAATATTCTGGAATGTTCGAGCAATGCCCTTGGCCGCAATTCGGTGCGGTCGTTGCCGCGAGATATCGGTACCTTGATGGAGCAACTGGCCGCTAGAGGGGGGAATCAGCCCCGTGATCAAGTTGAATAAGGTGGTTTTGCCTGCGCCATTTGGACCAATCAAGCCAAAAATCTCACCCGGATGGACGGTAAAAGAAACTGTATCCACCGCACACAGCCCTCCAAAACGGCGAGTCAACGCCTTGGCTTCCAAGAGAGGCTGACGCGGTACAGCAGAGCTACTTTCCAGAACAGGCGATTCGGTCATGGGTGCAGAGCCAACATTGAAGAAACTAGCCATAGACGCCACTGTAAATCATTTACGGTTGGCCTGAGAAGAGATATTGGGCGTGGCTGCGATCGCCCTAACGCCTGCCTAAAATTACTTCCGGACTCCAGTCGGCATCATCTTTTTAGTGCGATCGCGCCGTTTGAACAAATCGGGTGTGACTAAACCCTGGGGAAAAAAGATCGTGCCGATGACGATCAGCAAGCCGAAGATAATCAAGCGACCATCCCGCAAGAAACTAGCCAACCAGAGCGGGAGATTCGGTGTATCTGCGATCGCCCGCAGCACTTCCGGTAAAGCGGTGAAGACCATGCCCCCCAAGACAGGCCCAGCCACGGTTCTAGAACCACCAATCAAGACAAACGTGAGATAGATAATGCTGGCATCAAAGGTGCCTTGCCGTGCATTCCAGGTATTAATGAAGTGGGCACTCACCGCGCCGACGACCCCTGCTAGAATGGCTCCTAGCGTAAAGGCTAAGACTTTGTAGTATGTGGGATTAATCCCCATCGCATCGGCTGCGAGTTCATCTTCCCGGATAGCAATTAGAGCCCGACCAATGCGGATATTCTCCAGACGGTAGACAAAGAACATACTTAGGAGCAACAGCGGCACCACAATCCACAGATATCCCAGCGGTGTCTGAAACGGTTGCGGGATGCCAAAGATCCCAACTGCACCTCCGGTAATTTCTAGGTTGAGAGCAAGGACACGCAGAATCTCTACAAAGGCAATGGTAGCGATCGCCAGATAGATGCCGCGCAAACGTAAAGCTGGCACGCCAACCAGCACTCCCAGTGCTCCACACACCGCTCCCGCAATCACCATTTCTAGTAACAACAACGGGATAGAAAAGGTAGCGCCCGTAGAAGGGAACACCTTGGTAGACAAGATTGCCGCAATATATCCCCCTAAAGCGTAG
Organism: Trichocoleus sp. FACHB-591; assembly: GCF_014695845.1. NCBI lineage: Bacteria > Bacillati > Cyanobacteriota > Cyanophyceae > Leptolyngbyales > Trichocoleusaceae > Trichocoleus > Trichocoleus sp. FACHB-591. Next base: position 42,201 of record NZ_JACJPA010000109.1, on the reverse strand, counting down.
AACCCAGGGCTGGCAAGAGATAGCTGCCCTGCCATTAGCGGCAAATAGAGAGACAGCCCCAACATCGCCCCCAGCAACATAGAGACAATCAGGAAGCCGTAGGTCGCCAGAAAGTCAAAACCATAATCAGCCATGATTAAACCTTTTGCACGAAGGTACGACCTAACAAACCTTGCGGTCGCACCAATAGCATCAGAAATAGGATGCCAAAGGCGGCTGCATCTTTGTACGCCGAGTAGTCAGAGGGGACAAACGCTTCTACTAAGCCAATAACTACCCCCCCTAACACAGCTCCAGGGATACTGCCTAGTCCACCCAGCACAATCACCGCTAATCCTTTGAGGCCAAAGCCAATACCAAAGTAAGGCCCCGCAATCCCGACACTGGAACCAACTAACGTTCCTGCCAAACCACCTAGAAAGCTACTGACGAAAAAGGTCAAGACAATAAAACGATCGGTATTGATGCCGAGCAGACTGGCAGTTGTGGGGTCTTCTGCCACAGCTTTCATCGCTTTGCCGAACTTAGTGCGGTTAATCAAAAAGGTTAAAATCCCCAAGATCACCACAGAAACAGCAAAAATGATCACCTGTACGGTGCGAATCATGATCGGTTGGGCGACAGTGCCAAAGTTAATGGCTGCTGGCAAATCGCCATAGGTATTGTTAGGGAAAGTATAAATCTCTGCCCCAACGAGATACTGAATCAAGTTCACAATTACCACTGCCACACCCAAGCTGGAAACCACGGTGAGTAGCGGATCAGCGCGGCGTTGGCGCAACGGTTGAAAGGCAATTCGTTCGACAGCTACACCGACCAAACCTGCTAAACCACTGCCCAATACCAAGGCTAAAGCAAACGGCAGTTGCACCGGGAGAGAGGCATTCGCCAGCAAGCCGTTAAAACCAAACGCTCCGCCCATGAGCGTGTAGGTGAAATAAGCTCCGAGGGTAAAAATAGCACCGTGGGCAAAGTTAATAATGCCTAAGATCGAGAAGACCAGGGTATAGCCCAAAGCAAAAATGGCATAAACACTGCCGATCGATAAGCCATTCAAGAACTGCTGAAAAAACAGAGTAAAACTCATCAATTTCTCTGCGAGCTAAGCCTACTTGAGAAACACAAACTTGCCACTATCACGATCGCCTTCCATTTTGATTTGAGCGACATAGAACTCCTTCTGCACCACTTCACCCTCTGGAGTGAACGCAATCTCGCCCAAAGGAGTCGCATATTGCCCCCGCAAAATCTCCTGATTTAACGCTGTCCGCAGCTCAGCGATCGCCCCTGGATTGGGTTTGGCCTGGTCTCCCATTTTTTGTAGGGCTTCGACAAAAACCTGCACTCCTGCAAAAGCTTGAGCGCTGAACTGAGGCGGCTCCTTCTTGTATTGAGCTTGATAAGCCTTGCGGAAAGCCGCATTCACTTCGCCAGGATGCTCGGGGCTATACGCTTGAGCAATTAAAATGCCATCACAGAGCGCTTTGCAAACCGGAAAAATGTTAGAGGTGTTCAGGCCATTGCCGCCAATAATTGCGCCTTTGTAACCTAGTTCCCGCAACTGCCGCACCAAGTTACCGCCATCGGCAGCCAACCCAGAAATAATTACCAATTCCGGTTTGAGATTGAGCGTATTCGTGACTTGGGTTTGAAAGTCGGTATCTGTGGTTTGAAACTTCTGGACTGTAACCAGATCGAGGTTTTGGTCTTTTACGGTCTGCTGAAAGGTTTCAGTTTCCGATTTACTAAAGGCATCGTTTTGAGCATAAAAAACTGCTACCTTCTTGATGCCAGGATTCAGTTTTAGCGCCGCTTTGACTGCGTTTGGAGCTACCACCGCCACCGGAGCGGAAACTCTGGCAACGTACTCTCCAATCTGCGGCACACCTTTCGCAGTATTAGAAGGGCCAAGAACAGGAACTTTCGCTCGGTCTGCGACTGGATCGGCTCCAAAGGCTTGCTGAGACAAAGTTGGCCCAACAATGCCGACTACTTTGTCTCTAGTAATCAAAGTTTGAAACGCATTAATCGCTCCTGCTTCATCTCCAGCGGTGTCCTGAAACACGAGTTTGATTGGGGTGCCGTTGATACCACCTTTTTCATTGAAATATTTCTCGGCAATCTTGGCTCCTGCCACTTGCTCTTGCCCTAACAAAGCCACGTTGCTAGTTTGGGCTACGGCAATGCCAATGGAAATCGGTGTACCTGGACTGGATGTGGTGGTATTAGTTGTATTGTTGGTGGCTGTGTTGTTGGAATTGGGACTACAAGCTCCCAGAAATAAAGCCCCAGTGACTAATAAAGAAGATGTATAAGCGGAAAACTTTTTCATGGCTGACGGCGTGGGAATTTAGCGCTGATGCAAGAGCCAGTTGGGTAAATTGCTTAATTGCAGGCTCGGTATGGACCTCAAGGGTTGGTAATTTCTTTATCATCCCATGAGCGTGTGATCAAGCGGTATCGACCTAGATGCTCGGCGAAAACCTCACCACATCTTGCTCTGCTAACCGAAACTTGCTTGACTCTGCATTCGCGATCGCCCAGGTGCAGCCGCTTAAATTAATCTGAAAAGAATTAGAATTATTTTTATAAATTAAACCGTGCTTGGTAAAATCTTTGAAATTATCAATTACTTATTAGTTAAGGATTAATTTTAGACAGTGATTCAGAAGAATTTCAACGCTAAAGTCTAGCTGAGGTCTAGATGAATATTTCGGAACAACTCAGCCATCAACGAGTTAAACATATCGTCAATAGTTATCAATTGCATCTTGAGCCAAGCGACTTAATTGATGACTTTGAAGATTACTTAGCAGATCTCCTACGAGTTTATCCAGCACCCCTGATTGAATTAGCGCTGGTGGAGACGTTAGTAGACAACTGGTTAACTGTCCCTCTCGTTAGGGGATTTCAATTCCTATTGCAGGCGCATCAGAAGCTCAAGACTTGGGAACAGCAGCCCATTGTGAGCACGATTACACCAGAGCAATTTCAACAAATTGCTGGCTTAGATCCTAGCCCGATCTTTGGCCCCACTCGGCCCACACGGATGCAACCTACTGTATATCCTTCTTAAAGTGCTTTAAATTCGCAATCTCATCAAACTTATTTCTTCAAACGCGCCTTAGTATTGCGCCTGAGCGATCGCGATGATGCCACAAACCTTAATCCCTTGCGATCGCAGGATTTGGGCGGCTGACTGTACTGTTGCTCCAGTCGTGTAAATGTCATCGAGTAGCAACACAGGGCGATCGCGCGGGCCTCGCCATCCAGATTGATTCAGCGCAAAAGCCGCTGCCAAGTTCTGCTCTCTAGCGATTTGCGACAAACCAAATTGAGCTTCTGTGGCTCGAATTCGCACTAAACCTTGCCGCTGCAAGGGCAAACCTGTTTGCTCGCAAAAGCTCTGGGCTAAAAGTTCGGCTTGGTTATACCCACGTTGTTTTAGTTTGGCTGCGTGGAGTGGAATGGGTACCACTATGGGTAAGGGTGCCGCCGAGGTTGGATGAACGAGATGTTTTGGCCCTTGCTTGAGCCAAGCTTGCCCTAACCATTGCCCTAGAGGCTGCGCGACTTGAGGTTGGTAGTCGTACTTCAAGCCCGCTAGCACCCGTTTGAGCGTGCCGCCATATTTGCCCCAAGCAAACACCGGGAGTTGCCCCTGCCACTGCGCCGATGGAGCTGGCAAAGCACAGCGTTGGAGCTGGCGATCGCAGTCGAGGCAAAAGGTAGCGGCAGTCGAGCGCTGACACAACGGGCAAGGAGACTCCAGGATTACATTCAGCCAAGCTTTCAACGGATGAGTCCAGTGGCGCATCAACAAACCCAGTGCAGTTATGGAGTAGATCAGTTTGTTCAGTTCTCTCTAGCCAGTTTGCTCTATTCAATTTGTAGAGAAACCTTGCTTCCTTAGACTACACAGCTCGCCTCAAGATCTATCTGTAGACAGAGCGGGATCAAGTGGAAAAGGTTCTTGGAGTCGTTGCTGAATTTAGCTCAATCAGTCTTGATAGAAAGGCTATGTCCTTGAACCCAGAATTGGGTTTTGGGCACCCTGCTCTGTGCTGGGTATGCAGGTCTGTTGACGCTGAGCTATTTGATTGCTCTATTTGCTCTATTTACAGTGAAGGCTGGTTGATGACGGTGAGGTACACGGCTCTACAACATTACGGTATCGCTGCATTTACGGTGGCGATCGCCTTGGTCTTCACCTGCTTACTGCAACCCTTACTGAGTCATACCCCAGCCCTACTATTTTTTATTGCAATTGTTGTCAACACTTGGTACAGCGGTGTAGGCCCAGGGTTTGCGGCTGGTTTTCTATCGGCATTGGCCTTTGAGTTCTTCATCAATCTACCCTTGTTCCAGTTCAACTTTACTGAAACAGATCTGCTGCGCCTTGGTGCTGGGATTGCCGCAGTGGTGGTGACAAACTTGCTCCACCACAGGCTTTGGCTGGCAAAGCGACAAGCTCATTTGCGAGGTCTGAAGCTCTGGGAAAGCCGAGAACAACTCAGTCTGGCGATCGAAGCCGCCCAAATGGGCAATTGGGATTGGGACATCCGTACCGGTAAAGTTAGCTGGTCACGCCAACAAGAGCGGTTATTTGGCCTGCCCGAGGACTCTTTTTCGGGTACCGTGAGCGCCTTTTTAGCTTGTGTGCACCCAGACGATCGCGATCGCCTAGCCCAATCTTTTAAGGTAGCGCAAGCCTCTAGAGCCGACTATAGCGAAGAGTTTCGGATTATTTGGCCCGATGGCACGCTGCATTGGGTCGTCAGTCGGGGGCGGTTTCTGCAAAATGAGATCAGTCAACCGATCCGAATGTTCGGGACCGTTCTAGATATTACGGAACGCAAGCAAGCAGAGGAGGTGCTGCGCCAATCTCATGACGAATTGGAACGGTTAGTGGAGGAACGCACTTTAGCCCTCACCCAAGCCAATGTGATTTTGCAGCAGGAGATTGCAGAACGCCAGCAGGCCCAGGAAGCTTTGTATCGGCGAGAGCAAGAATCTAAGGCACTCTTGGATAACACCCCGGATGTAATTATTCGCTGCGATCGCGCCTTTCGCTATGTCTATGTCAATCCAGCCGTAGAGCGCATCACCGGATTCCCCGCCGCTTTCTTCTTGGGCCATACGAGTCAAGAACATGGTTTGCCAGAGTCATTCTGTCAAGCTTGGGACAGCAGCATGGAGCAGATGTTTGCCACAGGAAAAGAGCAGACGGTGGAATTTAAAGCTCCTAGCCTGCAAGGATGGCGCACTTATCAATCACGGGTGGTACCCGAGTTGGATGCTGAAGGAAACGTGCAATATGCCTTGATCGTCAGCCGCGACATTACCGCCCTCAAGCAAGCGGAAGCCGAACGGGTGCAGTTGATCCAAGCCCAAGCTGCACGGGCGGAAGCGGAAGCCGCACAACAACGCGCCGCTTTTTTAGCTCAAGTGAGTGCTCAACTCGCGACTTCCTTGGAGTCTGAAGTGGCCTTACAAGCGCTCGCTCAGGTTATCGTGCCCAACTTGGCAGACTACTGCCTGATTTATGTCCGAGATGAAAGTTCAGACCTAATTCGTCGCGTGGCTGCGGCTCATGTTGATCCGACGCAGACCGAGCAATTACTAGCCTTCAATCAAAACTATCCTCTGCATCTGCAAGCCCAAGTGCCCGTGGCTGAGGCGATCCGGACCGGAAAAGCGTTTTGTCAGGTGGAGATCGCGGAGACATTTTTCCGAGAATTTCCCACCAGTTCCGGGCATATCACTGCCATCGAAAATTTAGCCACGCGGTCTTTTACAATTCAGCCGCTCCGGGGTAGCGATCGCATTTTAGGCGCTATTTTGCTAGCTACAACTGTCTCCGATCGGCGATATGGACCCGACGAAAGAGTGTTGGTGGAAGAAGTAGCGCACCGAGCTGCGATCGCACTGGACAACGTGCGGTTATATCAGAAAGCGCAGCAAGCCAGAGCCGCCAGTGAAGCTGCCCGTCGCACCGCCGAAGCCGCCAATCGCATGAAAGATGAGTTTTTGGCTACCCTGTCCCACGAACTTCGCACTCCCCTCAATTCGATTTTGGGCTGGTCCCGCTTGCTCACGCAGCGTCAGATGGATGCCGCTACCACCACACGCGCCTTAGAAACCATTGAGCGCAACGCTAAATTGCAAGCCCAACTCATAGAAGACATTTTGGATGTTTCGCGGATTATTCGGGGCCAGTTGCGGCTCAATCTCTGCCCTACCGATTTAGTGACAGTGATTCAAGCGGCGATCGATGCAGCGCGTCCGGCGGCTGAAGCTAAGTCACTCCAAGTCACCTGTGCTTGTACTTCTCCCCGGTATCGAGTCACGGTTGATCCAGACCGGATTCAGCAAGTGGTATGGAATTTGCTCTCCAATGCCGTCAAGTTTACGCCGTCTGGAGGGCGAGTCGAGGTGCAGATGGAGCAAGTCCAAGCGCTGGGCAACTCCAACCTAGATTGCAATGGCTCTCCGGGTGAGCCTCAAGTAGAAATTCGGGTCAGTGATACGGGCTTAGGCGTGGCACCGGAATTTCTGCCCCATGTCTTTGAACGCTTCCGCCAAGCCGACAGCACCACGACGCGATCGCAAGGCGGGTTAGGGCTTGGTTTGGCGATCGTGCGTCACTTGGTTGAGTTGCATGGAGGTACAGTCCAAGCTACAAGTCCGGGGGAAGGCCAAGGCGCTACTTTTAGTGTGCGGCTCCCGCTCGTTACTAGGGCAGAACCCACTCAAGTACACAGTGTTGCGGAGTTGGGTGCCGTGGCTACAGACCCAGGGCCAACCCTAGAGGGGATGCAGATTTTGTTGGTGGATGATGAAGTAGATATTAGAGAGTTATTCACGGTTGTTTTAGAAGCCCAAGGCGCTAAAGTCACTGCCGTGGCTGCGGTCGCAGAAGCCCTGGCTGTACTGCAACATTGCCAACCCGATGTGCTCGTCAGTGATATTGCGATGCCAGAGCGTGACGGCCATGAGTTGATTCAACAGGTGCGGGCCGATGCCAGGATTTGTCATATTCCGGCGATCGCCTTAACAGCCTACGCTGGTGAAGCAGAACAACAACGCTCTCTCACGGCTGGATTTCAGGTGCATTTGTCCAAGCCTGTAGAACCGATAGCCCTGACTCACGCGATCGCAACCTTAGTGAAATCTAGCCCTAAGGTCAGCCTCTGACAGTAACCTATGTCCAAGATTTTGCATCGTCGCCTCACGGTCTACTTCGTCTTTGGCCTCGCTGTTTTGGCGATCAATGTGGGAGTGTCGTACTACCATATCCTGCAACTGATCCGAAACAATGCCTCGGTCACTCATTCCCAAGAAGTGATTATCACCTTGGAGAGAATGCTTTCGACCTTGAAAGATGCCGAAACTGGACAACGAGGCTATCTCTTAACCGGGGCAACCCGCTATTTGCAACCTTATAACAGTGCGATCGCTCAAATAAATCAGCGAGTGGAGCAGTTGCAATCCTTGACTAGGGACAACGCGAACCAGCAAGGTCGTCTCGCTTTCTTGAAACCCGTAATCAACCAGAAGTTAAGCGAACTCGACCAAACGATTCAATTGGGCCAGCAGAACAAGCTGGAAGCGGCTCGGCGGATTGTGTTGTCCAATCGAGGCAAACAACTGATGGATCAAATCCGCCTCACGGTTGCTGATATGCAGCAAGAGGAGGCAGACCTGTTAGTGCTGCGCTCGCAGCAGTCCCGCGACAGCATCCGCCAGACCACGCTCGCCCTATCGCTAATTGCCATTCTGACCTTGCTGCTACTGGTGGGGTTTTATGCACTCATCACTCGTGACCTAACACGGCGCAAACGCGCAGAAGCCGCTCTGCAACGCTCGGCTCAACGCTTAGCCATCCTGCATGATATTGATCGCGCCATCCTAGAAGCACACTCATCGCTAGAAATTGCTCAATCGGCGATCGCTCGTCTGTGCTATCTAGTACCTTGCCGACAAGCCTTGCTGTTGCGCTACGACTTTGAAGCTGGCGAAGCGCAGATTTTAGGGAATAGCAGCAACGGAAAAGTTTCTCGGTTGGCAGTTGGCACCCGCCTACCCCTGGCATCCGTTTTACCTAATGTCGAGCCATCTTCACCCTTGACTTTATCTAATCCGCCTCATGCCGCTGAGGCGCTAGAAGCAACTTGCCTTACCAATCTCTTGCCTGAGCCTACGGACGAACATGAAACCTGTTTGACGTTGCGGCTCAAAAGCGAAAGCACCTTGGTGGGCGAGCTGAGGTTGCTGGGCGCTCATGTGGCCACACTGACCCCTGAGCAGCGAGAAATCAGTCAGGAAGTCGCCAATCAACTGGCGATCGCGCTAGAGCAAGCCCAATTGCGAGAACAACTCCAGCAAAATGCCACCGAGCTAGAGAATCGGGTTTTAGAGCGCACCGCTCAACTCCAAGCAGCCAACACCGAGTTAGAGGCGTTTGGGTACTCGGTTTCTCATGACCTACGGGCACCCCTGAGAGCCATGCAAGGGTTTACCCAAGCCTTGCTGGAAGATTATCAGGAAGCTCTAGATGAAGTTGGCCAGGACTACGCGCATCGCATCAGCAAAGCCGCTCAACGCATGGACACGTTGATTGAAGATTTGCTGGCGTACAGTCGCTTGAGCCGCGCTGAGTTGCAGCTACAACCGATCGATTTAACTGCTTTAGTCAGTGAGATTTTGGCGCAGCTAGACTTAGAAATTCGGCAACGCCACGCCCAAATTACGGTTGTGCCCCCGCTCCTCAGCGTCATGGGTCATCGCGTTACCCTGGTGCAAGTCCTGACCAACTTGCTGATGAATGCGCTGAAGTTCGTGGGGGCGGGAGTGCAACCCCGAATTAAAATTTGGGCGGAGACGCAACCCGATGGCGTGCGGCTGTGGGTGAAAGATAACGGCATTAGCATCGCTCCGCAACATCAAGAACGCATTTTTCGGGTTTTTGAGCGTTTGCATGGTACCGAAGCATATCCTGGCACTGGCATTGGTTTAGCGATCGTGCGTAAGGGGGTAGAACGCATGGGTGGTCGGGTCGGAGTTGAGTCTTGCCCTACCCAAGGCAGTCAGTTTTGGCTAGAGTTACCACAAGCCCAGAGCTAGACCAAGCCCAGAGTTACCACAAGCCCAGAGTTAAACCAAGTCCAGAGCTAGACCAAGCTAGAGTTACAAGAGACAGAGACGGAGAGAGCGCTATGATTTCAAGCACGTCAGGATCAGTTTTATTGGTGGAAGATGATCCAAATGACGTTTTACTCATTCAACGAGCCTTTACTAAAGCGAACCTCCCGGCTCCGATGCAGGTGCTAGACAATGGCGAAGCCGCTGTACTTTATTTGTCTGGCCAAGACCCTTATCGCGATCGCCATCAGCATCCCTTACCTAGTCTCGTGTTGCTCGACTTAAAACTTCCCTGCCGTTCTGGGCATGAAGTGCTAGCGTGGTTACGACAACAGCCTGAGCTAAAGCGTCTCCCCGTGATCGTGCTGACCTCCTCCCAAGAAATGGGCGATGTGAATCGGGCCTACGATTTGGGCGCAAATTCTTACTTAGTCAAGCCAGTAGCCTTCAACGCTTTATTAGACATTGTGAAAATGCTCGATCTCTATTGGATGAATCTCAATCAAGCCCCCACGCTGGCCCACGATTGAGCCTTGATGCCATCCCAGATGCGGTTTAGGATGCAAGTTAAAGCGATCGCGGCAATTGTATCCAGACCCGACTTGCAGTAACTTTTCTCTGGCGCAGCTTGAAGTGGATGTTCAGTTGGCAATCCTATGACAAGGATTTTGATTATCGATGACAACCCTGATGATCGCCTCCTGGTAAAGCGGGAGTTGCACCGGGAGTTCCAGGACGTAGAGCTTCAGGAAGTTGCTACTGCGGCGCAATTTACCCAAGCTCTCGCTACAGATACGTTTGACTTAGTCGTCACTGACTATCAGCTAGGTTGGAACAATGGGGTGGCGATCGCCCAAGCCATTAAAGCCCGTTATCCCGACTGTCCGGTGATTATGTTCACCAACAGCGGTAACGAAGAAGTGGCGGTGGCAGCGATGAAGGCTGGGGTAGAAGACTACATCCTCAAGTCTCCCAAACACACCTTTCGCTTAGCGATCGCCGTCCGCTCTGCCCTAGAACATGCGATCGAGCGACGCAAATCAGCTCAGTTACAACAACAACTCCAATCCTTGCTGGTGCGCCTGAATGTGGGTGTGTTTCGAGCGAGTGCAGATGGGCATTTGCTAGAAAGCAACAGCGCCTTTCAAAAGATCCTGAAATTACCGCACACTACCGCTGCCCTAACGCTGAATTGGCAAGAACTGTTTTGCCACCATGCCGACTACTTAGAATTTCAACAATGGTTACAAGCCAGTAGCCGCTACTACGAGCGCGAAGTCCAGCTCTGTAGCCAGGGTAGTCGCATTTGGGCTTTGCTCAGCGCCACCTTGAGCCAATCAGCCGATGGTAAAGCTTTTATTGATGGCTTGTTAGAAGACATTACTCCGTACAAACAAGCCGCGATCGTTTTAGAAGAAACCAACCAAACCTTACAAGCGCTGATCCAAGCCTCTCCACTCGGCATCACCATGCTGGACCCCGAAGGCCGCGTCCAGCTTTGGAACCCTGCCGCTGAAAAGATTTTTGGTTGGTCTGCGTCAGAAGTGCTGGGTCAACCTCTCCCTAGTATTCCTGTCGATAAACAGGCAGAATTTTTACAAAATTTACAGACGACTTTAGCGGGCCAACTGCTCAGCGGATTTGAAACTTATCGCCAGCGCAAAGATGGAACGTCGATCTTTATTGACTTATGGACGGCGGTGCTGCGAGACGACAAGGGGCAGCCCAACAGCGTTGTGTCGCTGATGTCAGATGTATCTGAGCGTAAGCGGGCCGAGGTGGAGCGGCTGAAGCTGCTAGAGCGAGAACAAACAGCTCGAGCGGCGGCGGAAGCTGCGGAACAGCGATTTCGCGATTTGGTGAATGGACTCGACGCGATCGTGTGGGAAGCCGAAGCTAAAACTTGGCAGTTTACCTTTGTCAGCCAGCAAGCAGAGACGATGCTGGGCTACCCCATCGATCGCTGGCTGGAAGACACAAATTTCTGGCCCAGCTTAATTCACCCAGACGATCGCGATCGCGTCCGCCAGATCTGCCAAACAGCAGCGACCACCCGCCAAAACCAAGATTTTGAGTATCGGGCGATCGCAGCGGATGGCCGAGTGATTTGGTTGCGGGACATTGTTTACGTCGTCACCGATGCGTCCGGTCAAGCTCAGCAACTCCGGGGCGTGATGGTAGAAACCACCGAGCGCAGGCGGGCGGTGAGCGCTTTGCAGTTTTTGGCCGAAGCGAGCACTGTATTAGTGTCTTCGCTCGACTACGAAGCCACGCTTACCAGTATGGCGCAGCTCACCATCCCTACCTTGGCCGACTTCTGTACCATTGATATGGTGGAGGAGGGAGAAACGCTGCGGCGCTTAGCGATCGCTCACAGAGACCCAGCGCAAGCTCAAATGATGAAAGAGCAGTTGCAGCAGTACCCGCCTAATTTGACCAAGCCGCATCCTGCTTTCACTGCTCTACGCACTGGCAAATCTGTGCTGATTCCAGAAATTTCTTCAGGGTTTTTGGCTGAAATTGCCCAGGATGCCAAGCACTTAGCTGTGTTACAGCGCTTAGCAGGCCGCTCTCTCATGTGCGTCCCTCTCGTAGCCCGCGAAAGAGTGTTGGGGGTTATTTCTTTAATTCGAGTAGACTCTACGCGGCCCTATCAACCAGCCGACTTAAACTTAGCAGAAGATTTAGCGCGGCGGGCGAGTGCCGCTGTAGACAATGCCCAGCTCTACCAGGCAACCCAAACGGCTAATCGCATGAAGGACGAATTTCTCGCCATCGTATCTCACGAGTTGCGATCGCCCCTCAATGCCATTCTGGGCTGGTCCCGCCTGTTGCGAAATCGCAATTTTGATCCTGCTACCACCGAGCGCGCCCTAGAAACCATTGAGCGCAATGCCAAGCTGCAAACCCAATTAATTGAAGACTTGCTCGATGTCTCACGAGTGATGCGGGGCCAGATAAAGCTGCAAATGCGGCAACTCGACTTGGTGCCAGTGGTTGAAGCGGCCTTCGATGCTGCCCGCCCTTTACTCGAAGCCAAGTCGATCCAACTGCAACTCACTTTTGACCAACCCAATAGCTTCATCTTGGGTGATAGCGATCGCTTGCAGCAGGTAATTTGGAATTTACTGTCCAATGCGATCAAGTTCACGCCTCCAGCAGGGCACATCACGATGCATCTGCGTCACTGCGAAACCACTGTAGAAATTGAAATCGCTGATACGGGGCAAGGTATTAGTCCGATGTTTCTCCCTCATGTCTTTGACCATTTTCGTCAAGCCGACAGTACGACAACTCGCTCTTTCGGCGGTTTGGGTCTAGGACTCGCGATCGTACGGCATTTAGTCGAGCTACATGGGGGCCAAGTGAAAGCAGCCAGCCCAGGTATAGGCCAAGGCGCTACGTTTACCGTCCGCTTACCTCGAAGCTTGGGTCCAATCCCAGGAACTGTTCTACCTTCAGTCACGTTGGCAGGACCCGCCATAACCCTCCCATCTACGCCTAATCTGAATAACTTACGCATTTTGGTGGTGGATGACGATGCTGATACCAGAGAATTTTTGATGACTGCTTTAATGCAGCAAGGGGCTGAGGTAAAAGCTGTTGGCTCCAGCCCAGCGGCCTTAGCCATGCGGCAACAGTGGCAACCTCAAGTGTTAGTCAGCGACATTGGCATGCCTGGTGAAGATGGCTATGTTTTGATCCGACAGTGGCGTGCGGCAGAAGCAACCCAAGGTCGCAATATCCCAGCGATCGCCTTGACTGCCTATGCCCAAGCAGAAGATCGCCAACAAGCTCTAGCCGCCGGATTTCAGCACCACTTATCCAAGCCTGTAAACTTGGCCGAGTTAATTAATTTGATTGTTAGCTTAGTCAGCTAACTGAATGAGTCGGCTAAGTCGGTTAAATAGCAGTCAGGTCTTTAATCATTGCAAGGAAGATCCAGGGAAAGACAGCCACTAGATTAAGATTGAAAGATTATTTTCAGACCAGCGCTGCCTGTGCCTAGCCTGTACTGGTTGAATCAAATTCAACATACGAATCCTTTGTGGTTTGGAAATCAAGCCTTTTATCTCGGTCATCTGCTTCAGAGTGGCTACCCTGTGCTATCCGGTTTAGTGGTACCAGCCCAAACCTTTCAAGAATTTATCGAATCTATTCAGTGGCGAGAGCCATTTGCTGATCTTCCAAGTTCTTCATTGCATCTGAACGTCGATCATCCTCAACAATTGCAGGCGATCGCCCAGCACATCCGTCATGAGATTACGACCACTCCATTGCCAGAGCTGTGGCTAGAAAACTTAAGCGAAGCGGCCTCCCAACTGCAAGCCACCACCCTGATTTTGCAACCTTCACTGGCCCTGAAGCCACCCGCCGACAATCTCTTGGCCCTAGAAGCTGCCGAGATCTTTGAGCCGCAAATTTGCTCTGCTAAACCAGAAGCCTTAGCGGTAGGGTTAAAAAAAGTTTGGGCTGAGTTGTTTCGAGCCAAAAGTTTGCTGTACTGGCAGCGAGCCGAAATTCCTTTAGAGCAAATTTGCTTAGCCGTGTTGATTCACCCAGTCTTGCCCGCGATCGCTGCAGGAGTGGTGAAGGTTGAGGATAATCTTGTTTCGATTCAGTCTACTTGGGGTCTAGAAACCGCGATCGCCTGGGGTGAAGTGACTCCAGACTCTTACGAGGTAGATGCGCTCCAAGGCATTGTGCAAGCTCAAACCTTGGGCAGCAAAACCTGCGCCCATACCTTGCCCCAAGCCCCCGATTTCTTACCGTTCTTAAAGGACATTAGCCAGCCTGCTTTTCAACATCCCGATGGCTGCTTGCAGGTTCACCTACTCACAGAAGCCCAGCAAAACCGATACGCTTTGCCTCCAGCCACGCTGCAACAACTGATTCGGATCGCGCAACAACTCAAAACTGACTTTAGCGCTACGTTCACCTTTAAGTGGATGTGGATGCAGGCAGATGTGGAGTCCCCCCCGGAGCTGTATCTCACCCAAGTCAACTTACCAATTTCGGAACTCCAGCAACCAGACGAAATCGCTCCATCATGGCTGCGGAAGACTGTACCGACAGAACCCCAGTTGATTCTAAAAGGATTGGCAGCGGCTAGTGGTCAAGCGATCGCGGAAGCAGTCGTGATTACTGATGCTCATCTACCTGACGACATCCCACCCGGTCGAATTTTAGTCACCACCACGCTCACACCAGATTGGTTTTCATGCTTGCAGCAAGCTGCTGGTTTGGTGGCTGAGCAAGGCGGCATGACCAGTCACGGCGCTATTTTGGCGCGGGAGTTAGGATTGCCGGCGATTGTGGGTGCGGCGCAGGCGACTCGCATTATTCAGGCGGGAGAAACAGTGCTATTGGATGGCACGCAGGGAGAGATTTATCGGATTGCTGATTTCAGAACCACTCATTACCAACGACAACCACCTCCAACCCAGCCTAAGCCAAAAACCACGCTGCCTGCCGATGCTGACTCGATCAATCGCTCTGGTCAAGATAGCCCTGTTTCGTCTCCTAATTCTCGCTGGAGCGATCGCCCCCTACCCGCGATCGCCACGGAACTGTTGGTCAACCTGAGCCAACTTCGTTTCATTGACCAAGTTAAAACTTTGCCCGTAGATGGCATTGGGTTAATTCGCTCAGAACTGATGCTGTTAGAGGTTCTAGAACACCAACATCCCAATCTATGGTTGCAACAGGGACGGCAGCAGGAATTTATAGATCGAATTGCTAGTCAGGTGAGCCAGTTTGCGAAAGCCTTCGCTCCCCGCCCGGTGTTTTACCGGGCGCTCGATTTGCGCTCTCATGAATTCCAAGCGCTAGAAGGCGGCAGATTGCTACCCGCCGAACCCAACCCCATGTTGGGACTGCGGGGCACATTTAGCTATCTTCTCGACTCTGCTTTATTCGAGCTAGAACTCACAGCCCTGGCGGAGGTGCAACAAGCGGGTTACAGCAATGTGCATTTATTGCTACCTTTTGTCCGCACAGTAGAAGAGTTTAGCTTTTGTCGGCAGCGGGTAGAACAAGCTGGGTTGATACAGCAAGCAGAGTTTCAGCTGTGGATCATGGCAGAGGTGCCATCGGTACTATTTTTGCTGCCAGATTATGTAAAAGCTGGAGTCCAGGGCATTTCGATTGGCACCAATGATTTAACCCAACTTTTGCTAGGGGCCGATCGCGACCAACCCGAACTCGCTGCCGCCTTTAATGAACGCCATCCAGCCGTGTTACGAGCGATCGCCCAACTGATTCAGCTGGCTCAAGCCGCCGGGATTCCTTGCTCCATTTGTGGCCAAGCGCCCGCCCAATCTCCAGAATTGATTGATCACTTAGTTCGTTGGGGCATCAACTCGATTTCTGTCGATGCCGAGGCAGTTGAGCGCACTTATCACGCGATCGCCCGTGCAGAACACAAGCTCCTGTTAGCAGCAGCACGGCGACAACTTGACTTGGCTCCTTAAATAGGGTGACTAGGCCTAAGACTATAGTTTGATGACAGTATCTTAGACTACAAGCTAGAGTGTTTTAACCAAAATTTAATCTCAGCTTAAAGTAGTCAATGTCTGAGCTGATTCTGCGATTTTTTATCGGGGGACTCTTCGTCTCCGGTTTTGCTGTTATTAGCGATGTGCTACGACCTAAAAGCTTCGCTGGGCTATTTGGTGCGGCTCCTTCTGTGGCTTTAGCAACCTTAAGTATCGCCTTTGCCAACAATGGCATGACTTATGTACAGACAGCAGCGCAAGCCATGATCGCCGGGGCGATCGCCCTGTTCTTCTACAGTCTGTTAGTCACATGGTTGCTATTGAGCCAAAGAATTAAAGCTTGGGTGGCGGCTGTAGCAGCTTGGCTATTGTGGCTAACCGTTGCTTATGGGCTGTGGACAGTCAGCTTTACTTAGGATGACTGAGGGAAAGTATGGGTATCAAGGTTGATCTTTCTAAGCTGAAACAAATGCGTTGGTCAGACTATGCTATCCGGTTTGTATTTGGCGGACTAGTCACTATGCTCACCGGAGTTTTGGCCTATCGCTATGGTCCCAGCATCGGCGGATTGTTTATGGCCTTTCCTGCCGTTTTACCTGCGAGCATCACCCTCATTGAAAAGCACGAAAACATAGATGCTGCTGGAGCCGATACCGCAGGTGCAGCTCTAGGCAGCATTGGTCTGATCACCTTTGCGATCGCCGTTTGGTACTTTGTTGATCGCTGGTCAGCATCGGTAGTTTTGATTGCTGCAACACTCATCTGGTTAGTCGTAGCAATTACTCTCTGGCTGGTGTCTACGGCCATTTCCAAATCGTTAAAACCTAAGACTGATCAGCGCTAAAAATTATTTAAAGTGATTGGCTGTAGGGGCGAACGGCCGTTCGCCCCTACGAATATCTGTAGATAGAATTGGTATTATTTAACCAAATATAAAAAACTCCCTACTCGGCAAATGTCGCTAGCTAGGGAGTTATTAGTAATTCATCTTATCCAACATTTCCTAGCTCCAGGAATTGTTTTAGCGAACCTCAGTTCCCTGATTCGGGCCACCAATCACTTCTACTGGAGCGCCTGGATCTTCGGGTTCGGCACCGGAGCTAGGATCAGAATCAGAGCGTTGACTGGTCATCCGATACCGCTCATCTAAGGGTGTATCTCCCTCGTCTGTGGTGGGTACATGAGTTTGGGTTCCCGGATTATTTTCAGGATCAAAGCGATCGTTTTCTGGTCTGTTATCACGAGGATCAGTTGTCATATTTACACTCTCTTAAATAAAGACGTTATGCTACAAGATTAGTCCTTAGCTTTGCAGAGGTTTTCTATCATTGGGTGTGAGTGCCCCTATGACTAATTCGAGAGGAAACCTGACCTAAAAATAAGCTGTTTCGGTATAACTAATTACAATTCTGCTTCACGGTCCAGATTAGCGAGATTTACCCGAAATATAGCCAGTCTGCCGCAGAAAACGACGTAATTCGGTAAAGTACTGCTGGCGATCGGGCCCTTTGTAAGCTTTTTGGACTTTTTGCCAGCCGTCTTGTCCTTGCCCAAGCAAGTATTTATCAGCTAAGTAGGCAGCCAGCGCCCCTTTTCCATACTCCACACTATCATTCTGGCGTTCGACAAAGGTTTGCCACCAAAAATGAGCATCGTTATAAATGAGCTTGGGGTACTGGCGAGTCACATCCACCATTTTGCCTTGCCGATATTGCCAGATCTGGAGTGGGTAGCCAGAGGCAGCGTAGCTACCAAAAGCATAAGCAAAGGCATCATTGCGCCCGTTAAATTCTGGTACTCCGTTTTTGTCTAAGTCTTGCAACTGGTAACCACCATTGCCCCACTCAAAGCGATTGTAACTGTACTTTTGAGAGTTGGGGTTGTAACGGTAGATCAGCGAGTAGGTGCAACAGTGCGCTCCACCTGTAAACAGATCGATCAACACTTCTGGCTCTTGGTTACCATCTAAGTCACGCACTTGAAAGGCGGCCTGAGCGTTTTCCTTGGCCCAATCGGTCCCTAAAGCCACTAGAGGCCAATTCCCTTCACTATCTGGCAAGGGTTGATCAAGCAGTGTTTTTCCACCACGGGTGATTTTTAGACGTAGGTCATTAAACTGAGTAAATTCCGTGTTGGCTTTTTGGTAAGCAAGTTCTGCTTTCACGTTGCTTGCTTGAGCCGTTTTGCTGGTAGCCGTGGCGGGAGATGGCAGCAAGATAATGCTGAGCAGAGCTAACCAGACTAATCCTGGACCCACACCAGCATTGAGCAAGTTCTTCATCGTTTTAGTTTTGCCGCCTAATTTGAGTAATCTGCTAGAAGCAGGTAAAGTTCTTCACCCTATAGGATTCCCAGAATTCACAGCTATAGCAATGGACAGCAACTGCCAGCCTCTGCCAGCCTTAAGAGTTTGGTGCTTAGCCGGGAATATCGGGAATATAGAGAGGGCGATCGCTCCCACAACTTCAATGACCGCAGATTCAATTCCGCATCTAAACCCATGCCACAATCTGACTTCATTGCCTTGCCAGCCACCCCTTCACCACCTATCATCGGATTACTTCCTGCGGGCGGTCAGGCAACGCGAATTTCACCGCTTCCGCTCAGCAAAGAGTTATATCCGATTGGGTTTCAAGCGGTAGCATCCGGAAGAAGTGTGCGGCCCAAAGTGGTGAGCCAATATTTACTAGAGCGGTTGCAGCAAGCGGGGATTGCTCAGGCTTATTTCATTCTGCGGTCTGGCAAGTGGGACATTCCCGCTTATTTTGGTGATGGCTCAATGCTACAGATGCACTTGGGCTACTTACTCATGGGGTTGCCCTATGGAGTGCCTTATACCCTGGACCAAGCTTATCCGTTTGTCCAAAACGCGATCGTGGCGCTGGGGTTTCCAGATATTCTGTTTTGGCCCGAAGATGCATTTACTCATTTATTGCGACGGCAGGCCCAAACGCAAGCTGATGTAGTTTTGGGCTTGTTTCCTACCGACCAACCCCAAAAAGCAGGCATGGTTGATTTTGACTCATCCGGGCGAGTGCATCTGATTATTGAGAAACCGAGCCAAACCACTTTGCAATATATGTGGGCGATCGCGGTCTGGAATCCAACGTTCACTCAGTTTCTCCATGACTACCTCAAGGAAATCGAAGCAGGCAAGGCCCAAAATTTAGGACCCCGATCGCTCCAAGAACTCGCGATCGGGGATGTGATTCAAGCGGGAATTACAGCAGGGTTGCGAGTCGAAGCAGAGGTGTTTGAGACAGGTGTATACCTCGACATTGGCACCCCCGAAAATCTGGTTAAAGCGGTGCAGGATTACGCACGCTTAGATCCTGAGATTGGTTTAGCTCCGGAAGTTTGAACTAGCTGGACCCAGGATCAGCTTCAGAGGTCGATTCAAAGGTTCTACGATAGCGCTTCCGCAAAATTAGGCCCAACGTCACCTCCTTCATCAGCCAGTACAAGCCAGTAATAACGATGAATGTGACGAACATTACGAGGGCAGGCCGCTTAGCTACTAAATCATCTACGACTTTGTCTGCCACGGAGTCTAGGCGTGTGACTAAATCCCAACTGTTAAAACGCAAGAATCGCCCTAGGTAGATGCCGAGCGCACTCAACGCATGCAGAACCAATTCTGCCCAAAGCACATAGCGATGCCGTTGTCGTTGGTTGAGGTAATGGCCCAAGTTGATCAGCGATAGGACATAAGCTTGAAAGCCCGCCAGAATAAACAACATATACTGCGGTACTAGGACGAGAGTGACAATCCACTCGGAAAATCCTTCACGAATGTCGTAAATCAGATGAATGATGTCAGTCAGAACGTAGGGAGCGTTGGGTAGAAAGGCGACAAACACCAACAAACCCAACCACCAAAAAATGGAGGGTTGCCGACTTCTACGAAATAGCCAAACGCTCAATCCTAACGGGATAAGAGCTAGGAATAAGTTCCAAGCCATCCAATCACTGTTACGGTGTAAAACCTTGCCAGCAAACAGAATCCAGTTGAGCAGTTCTGCTTTCATAAGCATTCAATCAAGAACGAATCAGCAGCGATAACTCGCCCTGAAATGCACCATCAGGGGCGATCGCTTCTTCATACTAGCCGCAGGTTTTCACTCACCGTCAAGATAAAGCCTAAAATGGAAGTAGGTTTGCGTCATCCAACTCAGCTTCAGGGGCAAACGCTTTTAGAACCCGGTCCAAATTAAGCCGCATCGGATAAATTTCAGACATTGGGGAACTAAAAACCTAAAGTTTAACGTCAAGCAAGAAAGCTCCTGATAACGCTACGTAATCGGTGGATGAAGTACTAAGCAAATCCTACCTGTGGTGTCGGGGAGCGGTTGATTTCTAACTCCTAAAAAAATCCCTCAAAAATCGCCCAATTAACGGGTTGGATTCTTGAGGGATTTTCTTTAGAAAGCTTGAAGGGTAACTCTTGAGCAATGAAATACTAAAGCAGGCGGGCCAGCAAATCGAAGCATAGTTTAGGCGATCGCTGGCCTTGCAATCAATATCCAATCCCTAACCTATTGAGTGAATGATTAGCGGAGGTAGTTGGCTTCGGCTTCCAACATGCGAACTAGATTTTCGTCTCCGTTGGCTCTAGCAACTTCTAGGCGGTGTTGCAGGCTTCTCTGGATGTTTTCCCGATGAGCTTGTACGGTTCTGGTTGCGGCTTCTCGATGATTTTTGTTCATGACGGACTGTTTTTTCTGCTTGATTATGCTTTTAACTGATCTCTAAGTTAACATTCCCGGCTCACAGTCTGTAACGTCCATTACCAAAAATTTAAGATCGCCTTGTGAGATTATGCCCATGTCTCTGCCTCAGCGACCCTCGATTGCTCGCGATCGCTATGCCCAATTGCCCCGCCAAGATTTGGTGGTTTGTGCCAGTTTGGTGCAGAATCCCGCTAACTTGGGTGGGCTGTGTCGCACTGCGGAGGCGTTTCGAGTGGGGGCGGTGGTGGTGGCAGATTTAGCCCTGACCCAGAATTTGGCGTTTAGGAATTTGGCTGTTTCAGCTCACCATTGGCAACCCTTAGAAGCTTGTTCGGTTTCGGCTTTGCCTGCTTGGATTGCAGCTCAACAGCAGGCGGGTTATTCTGCGATCGCGCTGGATTTAAGGGCTGATGCGGTGCCTTTGTCTGGGTTCAGTTTTCCTAGGCGATCGGTTTTGGTGTTGGGGCGTGAACTGACGGGGATTCCAGCGGAGATTGCAAATCTTTGTGATCTGGCGATCGCGATTCCTCAGTTTGGCATGGTGGAGTCTTTGAATGTGCAGACTGCGGCGGCGATCGCGATGTATGAGTATGGGCGGCAGTATCCTTTATCTGAGTTGGGTTCGTGAGCCGAACCATCGGGGGCACTCGCCCCGAACCCCCGCTGAAGGACGGCTGCGTCCTCCAGACCTCCTCCAGAAGATAATTTACTTTTTATGTCGCAACGTTTAGTTACTCTTTTGACTGATTTTGGTTTGAGTGATGTTTATGTGGGGGTGATGAAAGGGGCGATGGCTCAGGTTAATCCTGAGGTGCGGGTGATTGATTTGACGCATCAGGTTCCGCCTCAGGATGTAGTGGCCGCTCGGTTTTGTTTGCTGAATGCTTATCCTTACTTTCCGTCTGGAACGGTGCATGTAGCAGTGGTTGATCCGGGGGTGGGAAGTGCAAGGCGGGCGATCGCGGTGGAACTGGAGGATGGGTTTTTGGTGGGGCCAGATAATGGGTTGTTTAGTGGGGTTTTGAGTCAGCAGCGGGCGATCGCGGCAGTGGAGTTAACGAATGCTCGATTCTGGCGATCGGGGCAACTGAGTGCGACGTTTCATGGCCGTGATGTTTTTGCGCCTGTGGCGGCTCATTTGGCCTCTGGGGTGACGTTGCGGGAGTTGGGGCCAGTGATTGATCTGCAAAGTTTGGTGCAGTTGCCAATTCTGAGTTATCGGTCTGAGGGTGACAGGATGTGGGGTTGTGTACAGTATTGCGATCGCTTTGGCAATTTAATTACGAATATTCCTGAAAGTGCGGTGATAGAGCAGGTTTGGGCGGTTGTGATTGGTGAGACGCAAATTATGGGGATGTCTAGCTACAGCGATCGCCCTGCTGGGACGTTGTTAGCATTAGTAGGGAGTCATGGATGGGTTGAGGTTGCGGTGAATGGGGGAAGTGCTGAGGCTAGTTTGAAATTGCATGTTGGAGATGCAGTTGAGGTGCTGCTAAAACCAAATGCTTGAGGGCACTCGCCCCCAATCCCCTGCTGAGGGAGGGTTGCGTCCCCCAGACCCCCTCCAAAAGGGTACTTTTGGCTATGTTGTTGTTTTTTTGTTAGAGGGAGGAGAGATGACGACTGCGAAGTTGGAACCGGAAGTGTATCAAGGGCAGTTTGGGGAGTTTACGATTACGGAGGGCGATCGCCAGGGTGTGATAATCTATCGCGCGGGGCTAGCGGTGGCGGCTGGTTGTTTTGCGCTTGGGGCTGGGTTGGTGTTGCGCTTTGGCGATGAACCAGGTGTGATGTCGTGGTTGACTGTGCTGTATGCTGGCTTTTCACTGGCCTTGGGCGTTAGTTTACTCACGATTCATATCTATCTAGCGCCGCTGCATCGAGCTTTGCAAGCGTTCTGGGCGATCGGGAGCCTCAGTGCGATCGCGTTTGCTCTACAAGCAGATGAACCGCTAGCGAGTTTCGTTTACAATCATCCCTTAAGTTTGTTGGGCGTTGGCTTCACTTTTGCAGCTTTGACAGGGATCTTTTTCAAGGAAGCTTTTTGCTTTAATCGAGCTGAGACAAAGATCTTGACTCCGCTACTTCCTATTTTGCTGCTAGGGCATATGGTAGGCATTCTGCCAACTCAGGGAGAACAGGTACTACTAGCTCTGTGGGCAGCACTGTTTCTCGTGTTTGCTTGCCGCAAAGTGATCCAGGCGATTCCACCTGACATCGGGGATAAGTCTGTGTTTGACTATCTCCATCAAGAGCGGTTGGAGAAGGCTGGAAATTAGGACCACTGGTTAAACTTGTTCTTTGCTCTCTGCATCTGCGTCTCTTCGCTGCCCTGGCATCTCTGGCATGACGGCTGGGCTGTTGAGGAGACGTTCGTTATAAACAACGTTGTCATCAGTGATCTGCAAATCATCTAGATCAGCGTCGCTACCATCGTCCATTTGCTTGGTGTTGAGGTTGACCGCTTGATCAGGTGTATCACTGGAATTTTGGTGATTGTCTGCGGAGTTCATCGGGGTGGCCTCTCAAGCAACAACTGATGTGCTCAGCATAATCAGTAGATGGTAATCTACCCCCTATCTGAAGACTTATTCGATTATTGAGTGACACCGTGACGGATGTAGTGGATGTAGTTGTAATTGGGAGTGGCATTGGAGGGCTGAGCTGTGCGGCGCTCCTAGCTCGCTATGGCTTTGAGGTGGCGGTTTGTGAAAGCCATGCGATTCCGGGTGGTGCGGCTCATGGGTTTGAGTATCAAGGGTTCAAGTTTGACTCTGGCCCCTCGCTCTACTCTGGTTTGTCCTATAGTCCTTCTGCTAACCCTCTCCGTCAAGTGTTGGATGCCATTGGTGAAGAGCTGCCCTGTGCTACCTACAATACGTGGGGTTGCTGTCTCCCTGAGGGCGATTTTGATACTACTGTTGGTGCGGATCAGTTCTGTGAGGTTTTAGCTAAACTTCGAGGGGAAACTGCGGTATCCGAATGGCGAGAATTACAGCGGGTCATGGCTCCTCTAGGGAGAGCGGCGATCGCAATTCCTCCAGCCGCCGTTCGCTTTGATATCGGTGCTGCCTTGACTATGGGGCGTTTTGCTTCCTCTCTTTTTCAACATATTGGTCATATTCCGAAGCTGACTGGCTCGTTTAGTCGAGTTATGGAGGGTGTGATCACAGATCCGTTTATCTGCAATTGGCTCGATTTGTTATGTTTTCTCCTCTCTGGGTTACCTGCCAGTGGAACCAGTGCAGCGGAGATGGCGTTTATGTTTGCCGATTGGTATCGACCAGAAGTAACGCTCGACTATCCCATTGGGGGCAGCGGAGCCTTGGTAGATGCCTTAGTGCGAGGATTGCAGAAACGGAGAGGAAAATTGCTGTTAAATGCTCATGTAGAACAAGTTTTAGTAGCAGGCGATCGCGCAGTCGGAGTGCGTTTGCGAGGTGGTAAGGAGATTCGTGCTAAACGAGCGGTGATCTCGAATGCTTCTATTTGGGATACGCTCAAGTTACTACCCGCAGGAGCTTTGCCTCAGCGTTTTCAAGCTCAGCGGCAATCTACGCCAGCTTGCGATAGTTTTATGCATCTCCATCTCGGTATTGATGCTACTGAACTTCGCTCGGATTTGGCTTGTCACTACATTGTGGTGAATGATTGGGAGATGGGAGTCACCGCCCCTCAAAATGTAGTTCTTGTTTCCATTCCCTCTCTGCTTGATCCTTCCCTGGCTCCTGCTGGAAAACATACGATTCATATCTATACTCCTGGGAATGAACCTTATGATTTGTGGCAAGGCTTGGATCGGCGCAGTGAAGCCTATGCCCAACAAAAGGAGCAACGAGCAGAGGTGATGTGGCAAGCGTTGGAACGTGTCATTCCTGATATCCGCTCCCGCCGCCAAGTCTCCTTGGTGGGCACCCCGCTCACTCACGAGCGCTATCTGCGGCGTTATCGAGGTTCTTATGGTCCCGCCATCTCCGCCGGAGACAGCTTATTTCCAGGACCGAATACACCTTTGCCAGGACTATTGTGCTGTGGAGATTCTACTTTTCCTGGCATTGGCTTACCCGCCGTTGCAGCCAGTGGCATGATCGCTGCTAATACGCTCGCTCCTGTCCAGCAGCAGTTAGCCATGCTGAAGGATATTGGTTGTCTAAAGTAGTGAGCGATTGCCCTAGCAAGAATTAGTGTCTAATGCAGCCAAAAAAAAGATTGAAGTTCAGAATTCAGTTAATCCAGCGGCGAGAAGTGTGGCTGCCAACTCTGCAAGGTTGGGCTGTTATCTTCTTGAGCTTGCCGATGATGCTTGGTTTGGCGATCGCTAATATCCATCCTTTCCTCGCTGTCACCGCCCCAATTCCCGCCAATATTCTAGTTGTAGAAGGTTGGTTGCCAGATTACGCCGTAGAAGAGGCGATTGCGGAATATCAGCGCGGCTCCTACGAAAAACTCATTACCATAGGCACTCCGTTATCCAGAGGTTACTACCTAGCTGAGTACAAAAACTTTGCAGATCTGACAGCCGCCACATTTCTAGCTTTAGGATTCGACCCTAAGCAATTGGTTGCTGTCCCAACTCCCAAAGTTGAGAAGGACCGCACTTACACCTCAGCCGTTACCTTGCGGAAGTGGTTGTCCGCATCGGGTTTACGGATTACAGGCGTGAATCTTTTCACTTTGGGCACTCATACTCGTCGTAGTTGGCTGGTTTTTCGGCAAGCATTGGCCCCAACTGTGCATGTGGGTGCGATCGCCGTTCAGCCACGAGCTTATGACGTAGGACATTGGTGGCGATCGAGCGAGGGAGTTCGCACCGTTATTTCTGAGGTCATCGCCTATTTGTATGCTCGGTTTGTGAGCTGGAAAACTTAGAACGTAGATCCAGCTTGAAATTGAGCGGATTGGCGCTAGGCAGAGTCAGCATTAAGCCAAAATTGGGGCATACTGAGATCCGCCGACTTGAGGGTGAATGATTGTTTTCAGAACGCGCACTGTGGTTAGCTTGGTCCCGCATTCCAGGTATTGGCCCCATTTTGCTTAAACGGCTCCAACAGCACTTCCAAACTTTAGAAGCTGCTTGGGAAGCAAGCCCAAAAGAGCTAGGGGCTGTGGACGGCATTGGACCCCAAACCCTCGAAGTGATGGTGGCAGCGCGAGCCAAAATTCATCCAGAGCAGTTGCTAGAAACTCATGAGCGGGAAAACCCCTGTTTCTGGACCCCAGCCGATCCAGGCTATCCTCAGTTGCTGCTAGAAATCCCAGATCCTCCGCCTGCCCTGTATTACAAAGGTCAAGTTCAGCCTCAGGAGCAACAAGCAACCGCCCCGGCGATCGCGATTGTGGGCACCCGTGACCCTTCGGACTATGGGCGGCGTTGGGCACGCAAACTCAGCTCCTCTTTAGCTCACCAAAACTTTACAGTGGTTTCGGGCTTGGCTTACGGCATCGACACCGAAGCCCATCAAAGTTGTCTAGATGTGAGCGGCTACACGATCGCAGTCCTAGGGACTGGGGTAGATATGGTCTATCCCTGGAAGAACCAAAAGCTTTACGACCAAATTGCCGAGCAGGGTTTGTTAGTGAGCGAATATCCCGCTGGGACACAACCCGATCGCAGCCATTTTCCCCGGCGCAATCGCATCATTGCAGGGTTGAGTCGTGCAGTTTTGGTAATGGAAGCACCCGGTAAATCCGGCGCTTTAATTACGGCTCATTTGGCGAATGATTATGGTCGCGATGTCTACGTGCTGCCTGGTTCGCTAGACAATCCCCGCTCGATGGGTTGCTTGAAACTGCTAAGCGTGGGAGCCCAAGCGATTTTGAGCGAAATCCATCTGCTAGAGATGCTCGGTACAATGCCACGTCTACAGGTGGTAGCGTCAGCAGCCCCAAGCGCCAAGGCTGCTCCTAGCCATTCGAGCCATGCCTTAATTCCAAATTTAGCGCCAGAGTTGCAAACCGTTTTGCAGGCGTTAACGGCTGAGCCTACAGCTTTTGATCTGATTGTGCAGCAGGTAGGGCTAGCAGCAGCAGCAGTTTCCAGTGCGCTGCTTCAGTTGGAATTACTGGGTTTGGTGTCGCAAGCACCTGGGATGCGTTACCAGCTTTCCTAAGGTAAACCCAAGCTTAACTTGCTAAGAATTGCTCTAAATCGGGCACTTCTACCCAAGTTCCTGTGGTGTGGGATTGATGGGTTAAGTCCATCAGCAATTGTGAGTAAACACCTTCGCGCAAGGAAGGGGCGATCGCGGCTCGTTGATCAATCCCTTGTACCCAGCGATCGACCACTCCCATAAACGGCGCAATTCGACCATCCAGGTAAGTTTTAGGAAACTCTAGGCGCTTGGGAATCTCTACCAAGCTTAGGGGTTGTCCGCCTTGGCTGGCCCAGAGTTGGAATCCATGCACGTAATCTTTTTGGTTGTTGCTGCCTAAAACCAAAGTGCCGCGATCGCCATACACTTCTACACAGTGCCCACGACCTTGATAGGTGACGGAGCTGAGGCATACCTGGCAAGGTGTACCGTTGGCTAGCTCTAGCATCAGCATGCAGGTGTCGTCGGCATCGACCGTTTTCTGCTCTCCGGTACTAGGATCAGGACGTGCCGGGATAGAAGTACTAAGCCGAGCCGATAGGCGTTGGATGGGACCGAACAGCCAAGCAATGTAATCAAAGGCATGGGAACCGATCGCGCCTAAAGCACCGCCTCCTTTTTCTCGCTGGGCATACCAATTCCAGGGGCGGGTGGCATCGGCTCGACTGGAAACCAGCCAGTCAATTTTGATCAAGCGAGGTTCACCGACATAACCTTCGGCTAGCAGCTCAGCCAAGCGTTGCCAAGCGGGGACACAGCGAAATTCAAAATCGAGGGCTGCGATCGCTTGCTTGCTGGCTGCTAGATGATATAGGTGTTTGGCTTCTGTGGCGGAGAGGGTCGTCGGCTTTTCTAGCAGGATGTGTTTGCCTGCTTGCAATACGGTTTGAGCCATGTCGTAGTGCAAAAATGGGGGTGTAGAAATGCTGACGGCTTGCACTTCTGGCAAAGCGGCAATTTCTTCGACGCTGCTACAAGCATGGGGAATTTGGTGGGCTTCGGCGATCGCTCTGGCTTGGGCTAGATCCCGGTGATACACTGCCACGACTTGGGTGCGATCGTGGGCTTGAAACCCTGGAATGTGAACTTTCTGCCCAAAACCTGTGCCAATAATTGCAACACCAATTTGCGATCGCGAGCGAGGTTTTGCGGAGGTGGGGTTCACGTTGGCGGAAACCATAGACAAGTAGGTGCTGAAGGTAGTGGCTAAAGGGGGAGGTGTTTTTTGTAGGAATGTAGGGTGTGTTCGGCGCGCACTAACAGCTAATACTCATGATTCAATGTGCGTTTAGCGCCGCGCGCATCGATTACCAACCGACCATCTTATCAGAACCAAACCCTTGGGGGCGCTTGCCCCAAACCCCCGCTGAAGGATGGCTGCGTCCTCCAGACCTCCTCCAGACGAGTTTAATTGTATGAGGCTCGAAGTGATTGCTAGAAGTTGGTGCTGGAAGTGAATCGATTTTTGATTCAATCGACTTGCATGACGAGTATTTCTGTGCCTGTGGCGATCGCGGTTTGACCTACAGGTAACATCGCTAAGCCATTGGTTTGGGCCAGGTTGATCAGGTTGCCAGAGCTATGGCTGCCTCCTGCTAGACGAAATTCGTAGTCACCATCTAGCAATTGCAGATGTCCCCAGAGATAGCTCTCTCGCTTACCATCGGAGCGTAAATCTTGCTGGGTGCGGGCTTTAATAAATGTCGGTTCCCAGCCTTGAGCTAATCCTGATAGTTTGCGGATGGCGGGTTGGACGAAGCGCCAGAAAGTGACCAAAGCCGAAACGGGATTCCCAGGTAGCCCGAAGTACAAAACCGAGCGTGCTTGGGGTGCTTGGGGTGCAGCAAAAGTTGCCACTGTCAAAGGTTTGCCTGGTTTGATGGCTACGGCTCGAATGTGGATTTCGGCTCCCAGTGTTGCCAAGATCTCATCCACGTAGTCATAGTCACCGACAGAAACACCGCCGGAGGAAAGCACGACATCGGCAGTAGTAATTGCTTGGGCGATCGCTGACTTTAAGGCTTCCGGTTCATCTGGAATCACCCCTAGCAGCCATGGTTCTGCTCCTAGCTGCTGCACCAACGCGGCTAAAGCGTACTGGTTCGAGTCCACAATTTGCCCAGGTTGCAAAGGTTGGTCTGGGGCAACCAATTCGCTACCAGTCGAGAGGATGGCAACCCGGGGACGGCGGTAAACGCTGACTTGAGCACACTGGGCTGCTGCTAATACTGCGATTTCGGGCGCGTTTAGTTCAATGCCTGGTTTCAGGAGGGGGGTGCCCGCTTGGTAAAAGGCTGCTCGCTGCCGCACAAAAGCTTGAAATTCTGGGGCTTCTAGAATGGTGACGCGATCGCCTTGACGCTGGGTGCGCTCTTGCATCACAACGGTATCGGCTCCCGCTGGCATCATGGCCCCAGTCAGAATCCGGGCGGCTTGCCCAGGCTGAATCGTTTGCTGCGGTTGATACCCTGCGGGAATTTCTTCCACAATTTCTAGCGTTGCAGGTTGCTCAGCCTTGCAGGACTGCACATCGGCAAAGCGCACTGCATAGCCATCCATCGCTGAATTGTCCCAGTGAGGAAAATCAAGCGCACTCGTAACCGCTGCTGCCAAAATCCGCTGAGACGCAGACAGTAAGTCTAAAACTTCTGTATCTTGGGCGGGCGATAAGGGGTTAACTAAGCTGAGAATTAGCGCTTCTGCTTGCTTGACGGGCAGCATGGTCCGGATTTTCTCTTGGAACTTGTTTGTTAGTTTACCGCTCGTTAGCAATCAGCAGAATGATACGTTTTAAGTAGCTGAGCCCAGCTGAACATCACCCCTATAGGACGGTGAGGTTTCAGCAGTTCGTACTCATGATTTAGACAGAATCCGCCCAACTTCACGCTTTATCCCGGAACGCTCACAATATATGCGCAGTGACCTTGTAGCAGCTCGCCTTCCTAAAGCGCCAATTTGGCGACGTGCCGTGGCTTTCACGTTGGACTTTTTCTGTGCTTGGTTCGCTGGCTCTTTGGTGCTTGGCAGTGGTGGCATGGTGCAATTACTGCGATCGCTGCTTTTCTTAATCGCCTGGTTGGCTCTCCGGGTTTTCCTTCCCTATCGCAACCAGGGTCAAAGCCTGGGGCGATGGGTTTTCGATATTAAGGTGATTGATCCCAAAGCGCTGCGCTCGGCTGATTTATTAGCCTTGCTGAAACGAGAAGCTTATTTGGGGGCTAGTGCTCTGTTTGTCGCCCTGGGGTTGAGTAGCTGGCGCTTGATTCGAGAAGGGTGGATTGTTTTGCTAGTCCTGCCTTTAGCCTTGGACTTGGGGCTGGCGATCGCCGACTCCCTCAACCAACAATCTCTGCACGATCGCTTGGCAAAGACTAGCGTGATCCAAACCAGCCGAGGCTACTCTTTAGACTTAAAGGTGAAGCGATTACTTGCCGAAGTGAGTCGTCGTGTGAAAAAATAAGAGATTGTGTCTAATTCGCATTTTTGAACGGCTGGAACTATGGCTAAGGGCGTCCGTATTATCATTACGCTGGAGTGCACTGAGTGCCGTACCAACGCTGCAAAGCGTTCGGCAGGAGTCTCTCGGTACACCACCACCAAGAACCGTCGCAACACCACTGCTCGGTTGGAACTCAACAAGTTCTGCACCCACTGCAACAAGCACACGTCTCATAAAGAAATTAAATAGATTGCTGTCTGAAAATCCTTGAAAGGTTATTTTTCTGGATTCAAGGCTCTAGTTAGTTTCTGGTCCGCTGTTTTTCTGAAGATTTTTGACTCACAAACAATTGCTATGACTTACTTCCGCCGTCGCGTTTCCCCCATCAAGCCCGAAGAACCCATTGATTACAAAGATGTGGATTTGCTCCGCAAGTTCATCACTGAGCGTGGCAAAATTCTGCCTCGGCGGATCACTGGTTTGACTGCCAAGCAACAGCGCGATCTAACCGTGGCGATCAAACGAGCTCGCCTCATCGCTCTGCTGCCTTTCGTGAACCAAGAAGGTTAAACTTACCTCTCCCCTCGGAGGGGTTTTTCGACAAAATTGGGTCTAAAGTTTCTGCCAGGTGACACTAACCCGCCTTACTATAGACGTGGGTGTAATTTCGCATGGGCAGGATAAAGACACTCTGAACTCAATCGGCTAAGGCTCCATAGTTAGCTGAATAGAGCGCGCTGATCAGTAAATCGCAAAATCCATACTGGGGTTAGCAAAAGCTGGTGGAGAAGGGAACTCTCGTTGAATTTCGACTGCATAGCGATCGCCGGCTGGCAGTTCTAGAACGTCCAGAGGGTAAAAAGCACTGGATCGTGTTGGATGAACGTGGCCAGTCTTACACCCTTCATCCTCGGCAAGTCACCTACACCGTTACAGGCCAAAGTTACAAGCCGTTGGAAATCCCTCAATTTCTGAAGGAAGTGGAGGCTTATCTCGACCCCTCTAGTCTAGAGGTGGCTTGGGAACTTTTGGTGGAAGACAGTGAGACGGTTGATCCCGCTGGCATGGCTTTGTTACTGTTCTCAGACCAGAGTCCGCCTCTGTGCTATGCCGCTCATTATTTACTCTCAGAAGACAAGCTCTACTTTAAGCAGAAGGGAGACCACTACGAGCCTCGCTCAGCGACCCAGGTTGCGGAGTTGAAGCACCAGCTAACAGTGGCGGGTCAAAAGCAGCGGGAATGGCAAGAATTTTTGACTCGAATCCAGCAAGCCTTAACGGATCAAGCCGTAGAATGGCAGAACAGCGATCGCGGTCGCCTCGAAGCCCTAGAGCGGTTTGCTACCTTAGGAGAAGAAGCTTCTCACCGGATGCCAGCCCTAGAAACTTTGGCTGCTCTCGGAAGACCTGAAACTCCTCAAGCTGGTTTCCAACTCTTGGTGGATTTAGGGTTGTGGAGCGTCCACGAAAATCTGTTTGTACGCCGCAGTCAAATCCCCACTCAATTTTCTACCAAAGTGCTGGAAGTCGCAAAACGTTGCTTAGAGTCTCCACCCCCCGATCTCGATGTCGAGGGACGGCTTGATCTGTCGGGTCTAAAAGTCTACACCATTGACGATGAGAGTACGCGAGAGATTGACGATGGCGTCAGCTTGGAATATCTAGAAGATGGCCGTCAAAAGCTCTGGATTCACATTGCTGATCCAACGCGCTGGATTGTGCCAGGAGACGATCTAGATCTAGAGGCACGCCGACGTAGCACCACCATTTATCTACCAACTGGCATCATCCCGATGTTTCCGCCGGAACTGGCGACAGGCCCCATGAGCTTGATTCAGGGGAAAATCTGTTACGCCCTGAGTTTTGGAGTGATTCTGGATGAATCCGGGGCGATCGCAGACTACCAAATTCAAACTAGCTTGATTAAGCCCACTTATCGCCTCACCTACGAAGATGTCGATGAGATGTTGGAGTTGGGAGTTCTAGGTGAATCTGAACTCCAGGCGATCGCAAGCTGGGCCAAGCGGCGGCAGACCTGGCGGCACTCTCAAGGTGCTATCAGCATCAACATGCCAGAATCTTCCATCAAGGTCCACGATGACGAGATTACGATTGAAGTCTTAGAAGTTTCTCAGTCGCGGCAACTCGTGGCTGAAATGATGATTTTGGCTGGAGAAGTGGCGGCCCGCTACGGTCAGGCGCATAACTTAGCAATTCCCTTCCGCAACCAAACTCAGCCAGAGCTACCGCCCGAAGAAGAGTTATTGCAACTGCCTGCTGGCCCTGTGCGCTCCTGCGCGATTCGTCGCTGTATGCCCCGCAGTGAAATGAGCATTACCCCAGCCCGACATGCCAGCCTGGGCCTAGACACTTATACTCAGGTCACTTCACCGATTCGGCGCTACACAGATTTGCTGGCGCATTTTCAGATCAAGGCTCATCTACGAGGCACACCGCTACCATTCTCGGTAGAAGAGATGAAAGAGTTGTTGATGAGCGTGGGTGCTGTGGCTCAAGAAGCAACTTCGGTAGAGCGACAAACCAACCGCTATTGGGGCTTGGAATACCTGCGTCGTCATACCCATGAAGTATGGCAAGCTTTGGTGTTGCGCTGGCTGCGGGAGCACGAAAACTTAGCGCTGATTTTGCTAGAAGACTTAGGGCTGGAATTGGCGATTCGGTTGACCAAAGCAGCATCTCCAGGCGATCGCATGGAAGTTAAGGTCACTTACGCTGATCCGCGCCAAGACACAATCCAGTTTCAACAACTGCTCGATCGCGAAGCACAGCCTGCTGCTTCCTAGCTTTTCCTGAGCTGAGCACTTGCTAGATTGACCAAAGCCCAACGAAAAACCCTCCTTTCAATTTAGAAGAGGAGGGCGTGATGGAGTTGGAAACGTATCTCAAGAAAAACAGGTAGACCCGGTTGGCTAAACAAAGCTTAATCCGAATCTTTAATGATGGGTAGCTGTGGCTTCATTGCCTTCAGGTGCTAAGCGATCGCCCGTAGCTACAAAAAACTCTACACAAAGAGAGCCTAGCTGAATCAAGTCGCCATCCTGCAACAGGTGGCGCTCTAGGTGCGCTAAGCGACGACGATTTACCCAAGTGCCGTTACTACTGCCTACATCCGCAATATAAAAATCGCGGCTGGGATAGTAGCCAATCACGGCATGACAACGGGAGACTGAGCGATGAGCAACTGTAATGGCACAGGTAGCATTGCGCCCAATCAACCAATTAGCAGCCTTTTCAGTCACCTGAAGTTCTTGGGGGGAACCAAGATTTGTCGCCAAAATGGTGGTTTCCGCAGTCGCGATCGCCTGAATGTATAGCGGAGTAATACTACAACGTTGGGGAGCTTGCAGAATAGGTTCAATAATCGTTGCCATCTGCTCCGCACTCGTGGATTGAGTCGTAAACATCAAACGAGAGAGAGCAGGGTTTTGTTTCAAAGCATTCAGGGTCACATAACCAGAACTGCTATTTGGCTTCAGGTTCGACATGATACCTATTAGAAAAACGACTGTTGGTTTGCGCTAGACACAATCAGCTGAATCGCTAGATCTCCGAGCCACAGTCACTCAACTGTCAGCGTCCTACCGTTATCTGTTTAGAGGCGCTGCATTCAGAAAGAATCAACGGCTATATTCTAAACACCAACTTCTCAACTATTTCTAGATCACCCTATTCTGAGTAGCTGGACCGCTACCCAACCATTGCTTCCTGTAGCTTGTTTAAGTATTTGTACGGGAATAAAACTTTAGCAAAGTCTCGATTTAGTAAATCCTACAGATGGAATGATTGACAATCGTACAAGTGAAAAAGTTTGCTTGAACTTTACGAAGCTGTGGCTATTCATCCCTTATATAAATTTTCGCTAAAGCTTTTTCTGATTTCACTCCTTTACGCTTACGCACCTACACAGGCAGAATCGCTATAAGCTGTGAAGAAATCTGTAGAACCTTTAGAGAGAGCCGTATGACTTGTAAGCGCCTAGTGATTGAGATGGGAATGGGAGTAGACCAGCACGGGCAAGAGCCAACCGTTGCAGCCGCTAGAGCTGTACGCAATGCGATCGCCCATAATGCCTTACCGGGAGTGTGGGAAGTGGCAGGACTGAGCGACCCAAACGAGATGATTGTTGAGGTACAAGTGGCGGTTCCCTATCCAGAGCAAGTGCGGGAAGCGGAAGTGCTGGCAGTGCTACCCTTTGGCCGCAAAAGCCTAAAAGTTGAGTCCGGTGGCATGGTGGTGCAAGGTCGTGCCATTCCTCAATTCAATGACAAAAATGACGATATGTTTGTCGCGATCGCTGCTGTGACTGTTTTGATTGAAACCCAGTGGAACTAGGTCTAAATAGATACATTACTATATAACTATTGTTTCTCACTCCGTCTACTGAAGTTTGCTCAACGGCTGCTAGCAAGTTCAGCAAAATGACAAAGAACGATCGCTAGGCTTCAACTCTAGGCGATCGCTCTCTTCACTAATATTCCACAGTTGAATTGATGCTCTGTGATAGAATTCGCCCATACCTGAAGCAGACGCTATTTCAAGAGATAAATAATGGGTGAACCTGAGCCACTGGCAGACCGAAGTGTTTTAAGCTGGGCCAGTCACCGCAGCATCTTAAGCATTGCCAGTAGCGGTAGCATTCTCAGCATTGGCAGTGCAGGCAGCATTTTAAGTATTGGCAGCACTGGCAGTATTTTGAGTGTCGGGAGTGCGGGCAGTATTCTGAGCTGTTTCAGCGCCGGAAGCATTCTCTCGGTTCTCAGCGTCACCAGCATTTTGGGTGTATTGCAATTTAACTTTGGTGCTTTCTGGAAGTAGTTTGAAGGGCCCTATATAGAGGCGATCGCTCGATTCTGGTCTTTCTACCCAATCAACAACCAGAACTCCGCTACGGCCATGATGCTTTAACTGTTTTGGATAGCATCGATTTGCCATTAACCGCTGAGGAAATATTTAGCTTGTTAAAGATGTCATTTACTAGCCGATACTGAAAATGAAGTCGCGGAGCGATCTTTAAAGTACGTCCTTGAACAGAGTTGGTACCCACAGACCATCACGGGAACGACCATACGATGAGATCCATGAAGAGAGATCGTCATAGGTTTTAATGGTGAGATCCTCAACCTTCTCAGAGTACTCGCACGCAACGGCACCTAGCCTTCGAGCAGTAGTGGCCAACATAGCACAGCTAACACGGGATCCATATGTCTGCTCGAACATAAACTGACCAAGAAGTGCTCGTACGTTAATAGCATCAAGTGCTGAATTCGGTTGCAGCCGCTTGCACTCAACCATCATGAGAATTGTCCCATCTGGCGTTGGCCAAGCAGCATATATATCCTTCCCCTTATCCCGAGTCCGCGACGTGAGAAAAACGTCGAACCCCTTTGATGCAAGTAGTTCCGCAACGACCTCCTCGAAAAGGATAGGATCAAGCTGCGTCAGAAGTTTTTCTCGAACAACTGGATCATCCGATACTTCGCGAATGAAACGCTCCGCACGTTCTTGAACTTTAATTGTGTACTTTCTTGTCGAATTGCGAACCTCGTCAAGCAACGGTTTTGCAAAGTTTCCCTCAAGAATTTTTCTTGTTTCTTGTGGATTGTTGACACCAACACCAAAACCTAGTGGACTGTTGCCAATAAAGAACAACGGTTCGCCATTAATAAATTCCTGATTGACCCAAAAGGGGGTTTTATGGACACGTGATGATCGGAACCTGTCTGGTAACTTTGCCCAGTATTTGAGTGGAACGTGTAGACCAACTTCTCCACTGACGATGTTCTCGTAGACCCCAAACATTTTTTCAGGTGGAGGCGCAATCGGTATCGCGTTTCGTACGGCATTCTCTACATAGATTTCACGTGATAATTTCGTCGCCTTAAAGGTGTCTTCACACAGCAGTACGTATCCGAACATGAGATTTCTCTGCCTGACTATATAGGACTTGCAATTCAGACGTATTTTTTCCGCTCAATACAACTTTATTAGGCATTTAGGTGACAAGTTTTTCTGCATAGTAACTCTGCGCGAATGTTTCAGCTTTTCAATCTTGAGTCAGCTTAAAATCCCGCAAGGGACAATTAGGCTACTTCAAGGGATATTTTTAAGGCAGCGATCGCAGAAATTACTAGACTAAGTACGAGACGCAGTTCGAGTTAAGCCTTATTCTTACCGAACCGAGCAATCATACTTACGGCAGATACAGATTGAAAAATTTTCTAATGTCCAAAAGCTAGACTTAACAGTAGTAGTGTACGCTTTCGGGATGGGGGTCGTGGCGTGGATAGAACCACGATGAACGGGCAGGATATGCAAGGACAACTGATTGAGACAAGCAATCCAAAAGACTGGACATGGCGGTTTTGGCCCGCCGTACCACTCTACCCATTTGGCAAACGGCGCACACTCCGCCAAGAAGTGGTAAAAGACACCATTTGGACCTTCGACCAAATCCAAGGCGTTTTTTACGTGATCGTGCCCATCCGCATGACTGTCGTAAGGCTAGAAGCCGGAGGACTGCTGGTTTATGCGCCAGTTGCCCCCACTCCAGAATGTATCCGCCTAGTTGAGGAACTGGTGGCAGCACATGGTGAGGTGAAATACATCATCCTGCCCACGAGTTCTGGTCTAGAGCACAAAGTTTTTGTCGGGCCTTTTGCCAGGCGCTTTCCCCATGCCCAAGTGTTCGTCGCGCCTCACCAGTGGAGCTTCCCGATCAATTTGCCGCTGAGTTGGCTAGGGTTCCCGATGAAGCGCACCCACGTCATTCCAGAAGACAGTAGCCAAGCCCCTTTTGCTAAAGAGATAGATTATGCGGTCTTAGACATCGATCTGGGGGCTGGGTCATTTGGGGAGATTGCCTGTTTCCACAAGCGATCGCGCACTCTGCTCGTCACCGATTCGGTGATGTCTGTCCCCGAAGAACCACCCGCGATCGTGCAGCTAGACCCCTATGCCTTGCTCTTTCATGCTAAAGACAGCGGCTCCGAAGTCGTGGAGGACAATGCAGAGAATCGACGTAAAGGATGGAAGCGGATTGCCCTCTTCGCGTTCTATTTTCGTCCCAGCGCTTTAGAACCCGTGAAGCTAGGAGACGCATGGCGAGAAGCCCGCAACGCTCCCGATCGCTCAAAAAAGGCATATTTTGGGTTGTTCCCCTTTCAGTGGCAAGAAGATTGGCAGCGATCGTTTGAAGCTCTGCGAGGAGGAGGCCGTCTGTTTGTGGCTCCGGTGCTACAAACTTTGATTCTCAACCGTGCCCCTGAGATTACTCTCAAGTGGGCCGACCAAGTTGCAAAATGGGACTTTCATCGGGTTATTCCCTGCCACCTAGATGCCCCAGTCGCAGCAGGTCCGCGTCAGTTCCGCCAAGCCTTCTCTTTCCTAGAGAAATATCCTGCTATAGGTGAGAACTTCTCGGAAGGACGACCTTTACCCAAAGAAGATTTTGGCCTCCTGCGAGAAATCGATGAGTTGCTGAATCGGGGGAGCATCACACCACCAGCCAAGGAAAAGGTATAAGGTTTGGAGCGTACTGCTCAGTAGAGAGACTTCTATGAGACAACCCCAGACAGTCAAAGCTTTAGAAGAGTTGGGTCGAGTTCGACTCTCTAAAAGTTTTTTTATGCGGGAGTTTCTTTACTCGGAAATTTCTCAAATTGAGGGCATTCCCAATATCCCTAATGATCCAGAACTGGCGATCGCTGCTGGCAAGAATTTGTGCGAGAAAGTGCTGGAACCCCTCCAGGATCAGCTAGGCAGAATTGGTATCCGCTCTGCTTACCGTTCCGCTGATGTCAATGCTAAAGGAGCCGAGAACAAGAACCAATATAGCTGCGCGAGTAATGAAAAAAACTATGCAGGTCATATTTGGGATGTCAGAGACAGCAAGGGGTATATGGGTGCGACCGCCTGTATTGTCGTGACTTCCTTTATCCCTTACTACGAACGCACAGGAGATTGGACAGCTTTAGCTTGGTGGATACATGACCACATCCCAGCTTATGCTTCTATGACTTTTTTCCCAAAATATGCAGCTTTCAACATTAGCTGGCATGAGAATCCTAACTATTCCAAATACATCTACAGTTATGTGAAAAATCCTCACACTGACAAAACAGGCTATTTGACCAATCAGGAGATGGATAATTTTTCAGGTTCTCATCCGCAAGCATATGAGGAGTTTATTCAAGATCTGCGGAGCTAGGGCAACTGAGGTTTCTGTTCTTTGGGTATCTCTAGAGCCACATTACTGCGTGAGTAAGTTGTGATGCGCGAATTGTGTTGCATGAACTGCGTCTGAGATTCGGTTGTGCAATTTTGAGAGGCCACAGACAATTGGCGTGAATGGTTTTTCAAAGGCAGCAGCATTAGTCATGAGGCAGCTAACGATCTTCCGGAATTGGCGAACGAAGCGGCGATCGCAACCGCAACCCGTCGTACACATCAAGATTCGAGACGGACAGTTCCACATCTTAGGCAACGGAGTTTGGCACTCTTACTGGCGAGAGCCTTACCATCTGCTGCTAACCATTCCTTGGACTGGCTTTTTAGCCCTGACTGTTCTCTGCTATGTGGTTACTAATGCCGTCTTTGCACTGCTGTATCTGGCTCAACCCGCTAGCATCGCTAACGCCAAACCTGGGTCTTTTCTAGATGCCTTTTTCTTTAGTGTGCAAACTCTTGCCTCTATTGGCTATGGAGCCCTGTATCCCCAGACAGTGTATGCCAACATATTAGTCACCATTGAGGCGATGGTCAGTTTAGTTGGGATTGCCCTTCTGACAGGGTTAGCGTTTGCTCGTTTTTCACGGCCGACGGCGCGGGTTTCTTTTAGTCATGTTGCTGTGATTGGTCCCTACGAAGGAATACCCACCTTCATATTTAGGGCTGCTAATCAACGACGCAACCAAATTTTGGAAGCCCAAATCCGACTGTACTTAATGCGCGATGAAACGAGCGTTGAGGGACACGCCATGCGCCGTTTTTATGAACTAAAACTGCTGAGAAGTCGTACTCCCAGTTTTACCCTCAGTTGGACGGTGCTCCATCCCATTGATGAATACAGTCCTTTTTATGGAGCTACACCCGAGTCTCTAGCTCAAATGCGAGCCTCAGTGGTGGTTTCCCTCAGCGGCATTGATGAAACTGTATCTCAAGTCATCCATGCGCGTCACACCTACAGTGCTCAAGAGATTTTATGGAATTACTGCTTTGTTGATATCTTTCATGAGACAGCCGATGGGCATCGCTACATCGACTACAACCACTTTCATGATGTACTGCCTTTACCGTAATGGCCTTTACCGTAACGGCTTGACCACAACTCGGCCATTTTCGACCACGGTGCAACGCTGAGACAAATTTTTGCAGCGATCGCCTGTCGCTTCTTCAGCACACTGTTCTGCCTGTTGGATTTGTTGCTGTTGCTGATCTAAGGTAGATACGCAACTAGAGGTGGAGACGGACATATTCAGCCTGTTTAGCTCTACTTCTATTATCGTTCATCTGGGACAACTCAGTTTGCGGATTACCCGATCGCTAAGCCGTATCTACGCTTATAAAATTTGATATCGCGCTTTGGAATTCTAGTATTTTTTAAGCACTAAAGACAAAGCGATCGCCCTTTGTCCTGTGCAGACCTGTGTAGAGCGATCGCCTCGTTTTATTTGCTTCTAATTGCAGTAGGCAAAACCTACCTCAACTTATCGAGTCTAATTAACGGTTGGCGGGGCAGTTAGCCAAGTTATTGGTTGTGCCTGTACCACCAGAAATCCAACCGAGGCGCTCGCGACCAGACACGCTGGTGTAGAAGACTCGAATCCACTTGCCATTGGTTTGGCTGGGTTTCGTGAGGAAGATTCTGGCTCCCTTGGCAGGTCCGTCAGAGCTGCCTTGATAAGTTTGAGGCGTAGTGCCGGGGTTGTCATATGCTCTTAAACCGAAGCGTAGAGACTCATATCCTGCACCATCCACATCTGGATCGCGCAGTCTGCGGCATTCTCCGCGCTGGACATTGCCAGGATTGTCACCTGGATTGCCGCCTGTGCAGTTGGTGACGAGGTTAGTAGTTTGAATCCAGCCGACACTGGGGGTTCTGATTTGAGCGATGCCGTTACCCAGTATTCCTGTGAGGGTGACGCTGCTTCTAGCGGCTACAGTCCCTACTCTGCGAGTGAGTTGAGTATCTTCATAGATATTGACCGCTGCGGTGGTGCCACGACAGGTACCAATGTAATCAGTTCTTTCGCTGAGAGTGATAGTTGCGGCTGGAGCAGCAGGAGCGGGGCTAGGAGCGGGACTCTGAGCTTGGGCTAGAAGTTGAGCAGTCTGCTGGTCTGAGCTTTGGTCTGCGATCGCGCTAGCAGCAGCCCCCAGTCCTGTCCCTGTGTTGACGGTAGCGGCAAACAGTAGAGCACAGCTGATTCTTTTTAGGTTTTTGTAATTCATTTTTTATGCTAGACAAAATACTCCTCATGGGAAAGTCTACCAAGAAAAATTTTTCTAGGGCTTAGCTTGAAACACAAGTCATCAAACCTTAACTATTAGTAGACATTGAGAATGCCCTAGCCCCAATAAACACAAGGCATTAAATTCCCAATTTCAGCCAACCGAATAAATCTTCTATAGTGAGGTGCAAGTCAGCAATCCAATTTGGTGTAAGCAATAAGTCTTGCGAATCTTGCAATAGTTCTGGTTGCTGCCCAGGGGGATAAACCAGCACAGAGCGCTCTGCTGGATCAATCAGCCAACCTAGTTGAGTCCCATGATTGAGGCAATGCAGAATGTTGCCCGTCACTCTAGTTTGGCTTTGGTCAGGGGAAAGAATTTCAATGGTCCAGTCGGGATGGGTGTCAAAGGTGTTGGCAATCTCCCCACTAGCATCTAGGGGAATCCTCCCCCAAGTAAAGACGGCGACATCAGGAACAATGGAGCGTCCACCAAAAGTACAACGTAGTTCTGGAAAAGCAAGTGCAGTTTTCTGAGGCTTAGTTACAGCGTTGATTGCATTTACCAATTCGCCCTGAATGGTACTGTGTTTTCCTTGAGGCATTGGTTTTTGAATGACTTGACCGTTGATATACTCACTGG
This sequence comes from Trichocoleus sp. FACHB-591, assembly GCF_014695845.1. NCBI lineage: Bacteria > Bacillati > Cyanobacteriota > Cyanophyceae > Leptolyngbyales > Trichocoleusaceae > Trichocoleus > Trichocoleus sp. FACHB-591. The sequence goes on along the minus strand of NZ_JACJPA010000109.1, from coordinate 1,187 downwards.
CTGGTTCGGTTTCAGGCTGTTGCAGAAACTCTTCCAGGCTAAGTGCTTTAGTAGGTATTTGAACCATCGCGATCGCCCCCTCACCTCAGTAGAAACGGCTATTTTTATTGTCCCTTGTCTCCTTAGGATTGGATATAAAGAGCAATCACCAAACTCAAGTCGTTCGTTCAATACAGTAAACTTATGTGTACTTTGAGACCATTCTCAGGTCAAAACCTGCGCTTTTCTTAATTTTCTATAGTCAGACACCCTTACTTACTGAGATGGAGGTGTCCGATTAACACTTTACTTAAAAATTTCACCCTACTCAAACCCCTAGAGATTTGCAGTTCCATCCCTGTTTTCGTTATAATCCATATTCTTATCTTTTTTGTCGAATTTTATGATTTCAGGTTGTTTCGGCTTATCTTTTTTTTGAGATTCTAAGTTTTGTTTATCGGATGGCTGGTTTTGATTTTGTTGGCTGTTAGACATGGAAGAAAGTTTAAAGAATGAAGTTCCTTTAGAGTCTAACTCAAATGCAGAGCTAATTTACAATCATATCAATAGCTCTATAGATATTCTTAGAAAAGGAATAGATTCACTAAACACAAAGCTGAGTGCGCTAATTGGCTTTGATGCTCTTTTAATACGTTTTTCGTCAGGTTTGCCTAATCAGTGTTCAGTATCAGAGTGGCTGATTTTTAGTAATTATATAAATGGACATCTTTCAAATGGACATTTTTGCTTATTATTACGAATATTTATATGCACATTTTTGCTTCTTTCTATAACGTTAGGCCTTTGTGGTTTTTCTCCCAAAAGTGGAGGCACACTTGTGAAACCTGACGAGTTAATTGAGAAGTGCCTTCACGTTTCCAAAGAGGCATACTATCAAGCTCTTCTTGTTGAATTACAAGAAACATACAATGATTTTCTATTAATCAGAAAATCCAAGTCTAATCTACTGAGGCTCGCTGTAGTCTTTTTAGGATTTGCCACTCTACTATCAGGCTTGGACATACTGCTTAGTTTTTCCTAAAGATATGAAATGTATATAAATTTATTTGAACCAGACAGATTTGGAGATAGACATAGAGCGTTTCCTAGTCTCCTGAGGTACAGTAACAACAATGAGTAAACCAGCTGCGAATATCTTCTAGAGAGACTTGAGCAAATGCCTCTTGAATGGCTTTGTCTAAGGCTGA